>CALWKN010000187.1 GCA_944381265.1 uncultured Clostridia bacterium | reverse complement strand
CTTCCCCCACGGAGTCGAGGGACCAGGGGTGGGGCGTCGCCCCGGGGGGAGGAAAAGAAGCGCGGCCCTGGGCTTGCGTTTGCGCGCCGGGCGTGCTATCATGGGAGAAAAGGCAGGGTCAGGGTCTGCGCGTAAAGTGCTCTGCGGCTGGGGAATGGCCAAGGGGACGAAAAGCCTCGCGCTTGCGGTGCAGCCCCTGCTTCCCACTGCTGCAACCGGGAGCGCAAACCTCCTTTTTGCAGCGAATTTGCAATAAGGAGGCCTTTTTCATGGACAGACGACTGCACGGGGCCGGCTTTGACCGCTCCTACTGGGGCCAGGCCGCCCGCCACTTCTCCAGCCCGCGCTATCTCGCCGTCTGCGCGATGTTCATCGCCCTGCGCTCGGCCTTAAGCTGGCTCTACATCCCGCTGACAGAGACGCTGCGCATACAGTTCACCTTCTTCATCACCGCCCTGGGCGCCTCGATCTACGGGCCGCTCATGGCCCTTGCCGAGGGCTTCCTCTCGGACACCATCGGCTTCTTTCTCATGCCCAGCGGCGGCTACTTCCCGGGCTACACGCTCAACGCCATGCTGGCCTCCCTGCTCTACGCGCTCTTCTTCTACCACAAGCGCCTCTCCGTGCTGCGCATATTCGCCGCCAAGTTCACGGTCAACCTCGTGGTCAACATCGCCCTGGGCGCGCTGTGGAGCGCGGTGCTCTACGGCAAGGGGTACCTGTACACCGTGACCACTTCCATCGTAAAGAACATCGTGCTCTTGCCGCTTGAGACGGCGGTGATGGTGCTGGTCTTCCGCGCGGTGCACCCGCTGCTGCTGCGCGCCGCGCTGATCCCGCCGGACCTCCCCGGCAGCATCCCCTGGATCGCCAAAAAGCGATAAAGCAAAAACACACCCGCCCTTCCCCGTTTCGCGGTTTGCGCGCGTTTGGAGAAGGGCGGGCGTGTTTTTGCCGTTTACGCCTCGGCGGGCAGGGCCTCCTGCAGCGCGCGGGCCAGCTGGTCCGGGCAGGAGGTGCCGTTGCGGCACTGTATGCCGCGGCACAGCGCGATGACGTCCTGCGCCCGGCGGCCCAGGCACAGCGCCGCCACGCCCTGCGTGTTCCCCGGACAGCCGCCCTCAAAGGCGCACTGCTCGATCACGCCCGCGTCGTTTACCGTGATGTGGATGCGGCGGGAACAGGTGCCCCGCGTCTTGTAGTGGATCTCCATTTTCCTATGCCTCCGTTGTGTCGATGGGGACCGCGCCGCCGCAGAGCTCCGTGAGGATCGCCGCCGCGCGGGGGATGTCCATGCTGTCGCAGCGGCCAAAGGCGCTGTCCGCCCGCCCGCCGCCCTTGCCGCCGAAGACCTGCAGCAGCGCCCGCAGCGCCTGGCCGGCGTGCAGGGGCGAGCCCGCGCCCACGCCCAGCGCCGCCGCGCCGCCCTCCTGCGGCGGCGCGCAGAGGAAGCACACCGCCCGCGGCGCGGACGAAAGACGCCCCAGGCACTCGCGCAGAAGCGATGCGTCCGCGCCCGGCAGGCAGGCAGCGTACAAAGGCCCCGCCGCCGTTGCGATCGGCTGCAGCGCCCGCAGCGCCGCCTCCGCCTGCGCGCGCGTCAGTGCGCTCACCCGGTGCGCAAGCGTCGCGTTCTGCGCCTGCAAGCGCTCTATCGCCGCCAGCAGGTCCTGCGCCCCGCAGGAGAAGCGCTGCGCGGCCCGCTCCGCCGCCTCGGCCCGCGGATAGGCCCAGCGCAGCGCCCGCAGCCCGGCGAGGAAAAACAGGCGCAGGTTGCCGTGGCTCTGCTGCCAGGAGAGTATGCGCACCGCCTGCACCTGGCCCGTGCTGCGCGCATGCGTGCCGCAGCAGGCCACCGCCTCCTTCTCACCTATGCAGACGATGCGCAGCTCCGCGTGCGGGTCCGGTTTTTTGCGCAAGGGGAGAAGGGGAAGCTCTTCTTCCGTGGGGAAGAGACAGCGCACCGGTTCGTCCCGCGCGATCCAGCGGTTGACCTCGTCCTCCAATTCGTCCGCAAGCTCCCGCGTCATCGGCGCCGCGTCCGCGCCCTGTAAGTCCACGTAGGCGTCCTCGCGCCCGATGTGCAGCCCCAGCGAGTAGGCGTCAAAGCGCTCGCTGAGCACGTGGGAGAGCATGTGCTGCCCGGTGTGCTGCTGGCAGTGGTCGAGCCGCCGCGCCGCGTCCACCCGGCCGCGCACCGTGCCCCGCAGGACGTGCGGCGCGCGCACGCGGTGCACGATCGGCGCAATGTCGCCTTCCTTGCGCACGTCCTCCACCGGGAAGCCGTCCAGCTCCCCCAGGTCGCAGGGCTGGCCGCCGCCGGTGGGGTAGAAGGCCGTGTCCGAGAGCACCACGTCAAAGCAGCCCTCGCCCGCCGGGACGCAGGACAACACCTCGGCGGCAAAGTCCAGCTGCTCTGGCTCCCTGTGATACAGCGCAATCATGCGCGATCCCTCCTTATGTTCGATGTGCCGATGCAAACGCGCCCGGCCCCCCGCGTTCACGTTGGTGGGGAAACGCGCACTAACGGGGTGGGTCGGGTGGGGCCGCAGGCGAAACGCGGGAAGCGCGGACCCTTAGCAGCAGAAGATCAGCCGCCCGCCGCCGCAGAAGCTCATGCAGGCCAGGCACTGGCAGATGTTGCAGAGCAGGTCGTTGCTGCCGCCCGCTGTGCGCTCGTGCGTCTGCTGGTAGACGCCGCGCATCTGCTCGGCGGCCTGGCGGTACTCCATATTGCCCGGCTCCATGTTGGCGGCGGTCTGGAAGGCCTGCTGCGCGCGCGAGTACATCCCCTGGC
>CALWKN010000186.1 GCA_944381265.1 uncultured Clostridia bacterium | reverse complement strand
GCCTCGTCCAGGCCGATGCCGCGCAGGCGCGGGGCGCGCGCCGCCTGGGACAAGCGCGTGCCGCCGCAGTCCGGGCAGACGTCCCGGCGCAGGAACTTTTCCACCCGCTTCATGCCCTTTTCGTCCTTGACCTTAGATAGGGCGTTCTCCACCGTGCCCACGGCGCTGTAATAGGTAAAGTCCAGCTCGGTGACCGAATCGCCGTTCTTGGGCCTGTAGAGGATGTGCTTTTTGACCGCCGGGCCGTCAAAGACGATGCGCCTCTCCTCCTCCGTCAGCTCGCGGAAGGGCACGTCCGTGCGCACGCCCATGGCGCGGCAGACGTCTGTCATCAGCGACCACATCAGGCTGTTCCAGGGGGCCACCGCGCCCTGGTCGATGGAGAGGGACTCGTCCGGCACGAGCGAGGCGCGGTCCACGGTGCGCACCTCCCCCGTGCCGCCGCAGGTGCGGCAGGCGCCTTGGCCGCCGAAGGCCAGCTCCTCTGCCGCAGGCGCGAAGAACGTCTCGCCGCACTCCGGGCAGACGAGCGCCTTGCCCGCCGCCACGGCGAGCGTAGGGCCAAGGTAGTGGCCATTTGGGCAGCGGTGGCTGGCGAGGCGGGAAAAGAGCAGGCGCAGGACGTTGAGCAGCTCCGTGCCGGTGCCAAATGTGCTGCGGATGCCGGGCACGCCGGGCCGCTGGCGCAGGGCCAGGGCCGCGGGCACGTGCGTCACGGAATCGACCTGCGCGGCGGCGGCCTGCGTGAGGCGGCGGCGGGTGTAGGCGGAAAGCGCCTCCAAATAGCGCCGCGAGCCCTCGGCGTAGAGCACGCCCAGGGCCAGGGACGACTTGCCGGAGCCGGACACGCCTGCGATGCCGACGATCTCCTGCAGCGGGATGTCCACGTCCACGTTCTTCAAATTGTGCACGCGCGCGCCGCGCACCTCGATGTGATCGACCATGTGTCCTCTCCTTTCCGCCGCCCACCGCGGCGCAAAACCGTCCTGCTCGTTTTCCTTTTGCCGCCTAGCCCGCGGTCAGGCGCCGCTCCAGCACGCGGGGCAGGCAGAGCGCGTACACCAGCAGCGACAGCGCCGGGCCGAGCAGGTCGGAGATGGGCTCGGCGTAAAAGGCCGCCTTGGCGCCCAGGAGGGCCGGGCAGAGGAAGAGCGCCGCGAAGTACACCGCCTTGCGGAAGAAGGAGAGCGCCAGGGAAAAGCGCACCTGCCCCATGGCGGTAAAGCCGTCCACCACCTCGTACTGCAGCCCCAGCGGCAGCAGCATCAGCGTGCAGACGCGAATGGCCCACACCGCCTGCTCCGCCACCGCCGCCTCCGCGGTGAACAGGCGCACGAACAGCGGCCCCGCCAGCCACGCCAGCGCCTGCAAAAGGCCGGTGTAGAGCAGGCAGAGCAGGAAGATGCGCCTTTGCGCCTCGCGCACGCGTCCGGCGTTGCGCGCGCCGTAGTTGAAGGCCAGTATCGACTGCGTGCCGCCGGTGATGCCGCCAAGCGGCATGGTCACAACCAGCATGAAGCTCTGCGCGATGGTGGCCGTGGTCACCAGCAGGTCGCCCTGCCCCGGGCCGCCGTAGCGCTGCAGCACCATGTTCATGGCGATGATCATCAGGTTGTCCACGGCGATGATGGCAAAGGGGGTAAAGCCGATGGCGAGGATCCTGCGCACGATGCGCGCGCTGTAGCCGGCAAAGCGGATGGGCACGGGCGTCGTGCGGCGAAAGAGGAAGCCCAGGACATAGGCGCAGCTGGCAGCTTGCGAGAGCACCGTGGCGATCGCCGCTCCGGCCACGCCCATGTCCAGGAGGAAGATGAAGATCGGGTCGAGCACGATGTTGCACACTGCGCCCAGCACCACCGCCTGCATGGCCACTTTGGCGTAGCCCTGGCAGATGATGAACTGGCTCATGCCGGTGGCCAGCAGAGAAAACACCGTGCCGGTGAGCACCCAGCGGAAGTAGCTCTCGGCATAGGGGTAGGTCGCCTCGCTGGCGCCGAAGAACAGCAGCATCGGCCGCCGCAGGGCAAAGAGCAGCCCGGTCAGCGCAATGCCCAGCCCCAATAGCAGCACGAAGGCGTTTGCCACGATGTGCCGCGCCTTTTCCGACTCGCCCTCGCCCAGGCGCATGCTCATCAGCGGCGCGCCGCCCACGCCCACGAGCGAGGCGACCGCGCCCGCCATCGTCACCACCGGCCCGCACACGCCCACGCCCGCCAGGGCGATCTCGCCGATGTCGGCGATGTTGCCGATGTACATCCTGTCCACGATGCTGTAGAGCACGCTGACGAACTGCGCCAGCATGCTGGGCAGCGCCACCCGCCACACCAATTGTCCGATCGGGTCGCGCCCAAGGTCATTTTCCTGTTTCATCGTCCGTCTCCTCCCGAAAAAGAGTCGAGGACTATTATAGCTCTTTTTCGCCAAAAGGCAAGCCGGGGCCGCCCGCCGCCGCGTCCCGGAACGCGGAAAATGCGGCGGAAACTGCGGGCCCTCGACGAAACATTGGCGAGTCTTTCCACGCACCGCGCATTCCAGTATAGAAGAAACCGTTTTATTATCGAACGCGGGACGGCGCAGAAAAGCCGCGCCCCGTCCCAAGATCCGACGGGGCGCGGCGCGCGTTTTATTCCAGCACGATCAGCGCCCAGCTCTCCAGGCGCGGCAGCGCGAAGGTCACCCACTCGCCCTGGCGCTCCAGGGGCAGCGTCTCGCCGATAAGGGGCAGCACGGCGCGCGTCAGCGGCCGGTCGCCCGCGCGCACCTGCACACGCAGGGGGCCGACCGGGTACTCCTCCTCCAGGTACCCGGGGTTGTTCTCCGCGCCGGAGAGGTTGACGATGTGCAGCACCAGGCGCCCCTGCGCCGCCTGTTCGTAGAGGCGGCAGTCGATGCGCCCGTGGCCGGACACGCGCAGGAGCTCCCGCCCGCATAAGGCAAAGCGCACGGCGTTTGCCAGCAGCTCGCCGTGGTCCGGCAGGTCATAGCGGCAGAAGCAGCGGTCGATGTCCGCGGCGAAATAGACGATGCGGCCGCCAAAGCCGCTCTCCCCGGCAAAGACCAGGGGCAGGCCGCTGTCGCGCTCCCCCATGCAGCTGAGCTCCGGCGGGTAGATGGGGAAGGGCGGCACAAACGTGGCCAGGGGGGCAAGGCCCTGCGCCTCCGTCTCCACATAGGTGCCGCCAAAGGGGAGGATGGCGGTGTCGGCAAAGCCCGCAAAGAGCGGGTGGGAGGCGTTCTGCAGGCGCAGGTAGCTGTGGCGGGCGTAGTTTTCCCAGTCCGAGGAGGCCTGCGACTCCACGAGCCCCGGGCGGCGGCGGATGCCAAGCGGCGCGTCCAGGGGCGAAGACTGCCGCTCGTCGCCGTAGGGGCCGAGCATGCCGCTGCGCCCCGTGGCCAGCACGCTGCCGCCCTTTTGCAGAAAGGCGGCTACGGCCTCGATCTGTGCGTCGGACATGGCGGCAAAGTCGGGCAGGATCAGCAGGTCGAGGTCGGAGGCGTATTTCCCGATGTGGTCGGCGTGCACGGGCAGGGCGGGGATGCGGGCGCGGGTCAGCGCGCGGGTAAAGCCCCGCCAGGGCTCGGCGCAGCGGGAGACGCGCGCGTCGCGGCCGTAGAAGTTGATGTTCTCCTGGCTCCAGATCAGGCCCACGTTGCACAGCGGCGCGCGGTCGTAGAGATAGGGCTCGAGCTTTGCGTGCTCGCGCAGGAGTTTTTTCGGGGTGGCAAAGACGCGGCGGTCCTCCTGCCTGCCGCCGATGAAGTGCGTCCAGGGGCTGATGCCGCCGGCCAGGCCCTCCTGCATCCACTTCTGCGTCTCCAGCGGCGGGTTGGCGGCGCGGCGGAAGGCCTGCACCCCGCGCACATAGGTGGCGGCGCTCTCCGGGATCAGCGCGTTCCACCCGGCCAGCGCGTGCAGCAGCAGGCCGTTGTAGCTGTTCTGCTCAAAGCCGTTGAGCGCGTCGCGGCCCTGGTGGTCGGTCATGAGCACGGGCGAAAGCGCGGCGATCTCCTTTAAATCGTAGAGGGCGCAGTGCGCGTCCACGGGGTTGGCGTTGACCATGCCCAGCCACAGGCAGTCTTCGCCGCGCGCCGTGCGCGCCACCCGGTTAAAGCGCTCGTACGTCTCGCGCCTCAGGCCGAAGCTCCAGCGGATCCAGGCGCGGTAGGTCGGGTCGTCCCAGTCCGGCGCTTCCGGCAGGGAGAGCCCGGTGTCGGCGGCAAAGCGGGTGCGGCAGTTCTCGCAGTAGCAGATCTGGCGGGCGTTGGGGCCCTGCCAGGAGTTGTCGGTAAAGCCGTCCGGGGCATAGCGCGCGGCGATCTCCCGCAAAAGCGCCGGGATGTACTCCCGGTAGTAGCCGGAGTTTACGCAGGTGAGGAAGCGGTCCCCGGCGGCGTACGGGTCCCCGGCGCGATTCCGGGCGAACCACTCGGGGTGCTCGCGCAGAAGGGCGGCCCCGGCGCGGTTGCAGTCCATGCGGGCCAGCACCGCCAGCCCCTCCTCCCGCGCGGCGGCGACGAAATCGCCCAGCACGTCGCGCTCGCCCAGCGTGCGGGCGCGGTACTGCTCCGGGAAGGCGCTGGGGTAGTAGGCGACGATGCCGCCGGCGTTGACGATGACGCCCTGTATCGCATTCTCGCGCCAGAACGCGCGCCAGGCGGCAATGTCCACGCCCGCGCCGTCCTCCTCCGTCAGGTTCGTCTGGCACCAGCGGTGCGCCCAGGTATACCACGGTCCCTGTCTCATGTTTCCAACCCCTTTTTGTGTTTTCTTTTTATTATAGCGAAGGGCGCGCCCCGCGGCAAGCCAAAACGGTTCCCCGTCTCACCCCCGCGCCGCCTCGACGGCGCGCAGGGGCCCCGCGTACACCTCCGCCCCGTCGCGCAGCAGCGCCATCTTCTCCCCCCGCACATACAGGTCGCAGCGCGCGCCGCGCCAGGGGAAGCCGCGCACCTCATAGCCCGCGCCGCCCGGCAGCGCGCGCGGGCAGAAGACCAGGCTCCCGTCCAGGCCCGGCCGCGCGCCCGCCAGGCCGAAGAGGAGCGCCTCCCAGCCCGCGCCGCCGGCGATGCAGTTGGCGCGCTTGTGCGCCGGGGCGCCGGGCCTGTCGCAGAAGTGCTCCTGCGGCACATAGGCCGCGCCGCGCCCCAGCCACAGATGCCGCCGCAGCACCTCCCAGGCCAGCGCGTCCTCGCCCCGGCGCCAGAGCGCCTCGGCAAGCTGCGGCCCCTCGCCGCTGTAGGCCCCGCCACCGGACCAGTCCGGGTCGTTGAGCTCGTAGTGCCGCTCGTCCTCCGCCGAGACGCTGCTAATGCCAAAGTCCCCCAGGAAACAGCCGGGGCGCAGGTGCGAGAGCAGGGCGGCGGCCATGCTCTCGTCGCAGGCGGAGAGCGCGTCAAAGGCCTGGATGGAGTAGACGATCTCCGGCGCCGCGCCCGGGTGCACGCAGCGGAACCAGCCCGCCTGCGCGTCCCACAGCTCTTCCCGGATCGCGCGGCGGATGCGCGCGGCCCGCGCCCGCATCTCCGCCGCGCCCGGGCGGCCGAAGCGCTCCGCCAGCGCCGCCAGGCGCTCCAGCACCTCGGCGCGCTCGGCGTTGGGGCTGGCGGTGACGTGCTCCCAGCCGCGGGCGCGCATCTCCAGCAGGTTGCGCTGTCCGCCGTAGTCCTTGAGGCCGCGCCAGTCGGGCAGGCGCGCCTCCTCCGCCTCGCACAGGGCCCGCACCTCGTCGTAGAGCGCCGCGCCCTGCCCGGTGGCGCGCACGATGGCGTCGTAAAAGCGCACGAGCGACCACAGGCTGTAGGCGTAGCCGCAGTCGCCCTGGCCCCGCCCGTCCATGGACATGCAGATGTGCGCGTCGATGCCGCTGCGCAGCAGTGCCCGCAGCGCGAAAAGCGCGTCCTGGCGAAGCAGCAGCGCCAGCAGGCGCGCGGCGTAGGAGGTGTCCCAGGGGTAGCAGCAGAGCGAGCCGCCGTCCAGGCCGCCCGTGGCCGGGAAGGGGCGGCAGATAAAGTCCTCTCCCTCCCATAGACAGGTCAAGACGCTGATCAGGCAGCGGTCGGCGTAGGCCGTGAGCCCCGGCGCGTCGCTGGAAAAGGCCGGCAGCGCCGCCGCGGCCCGGCGCAGCCTGTTTTGCCAGGCGGCGCGCGCGTTTTCCTCCGCAGACCTCAAATCCAGCGCGGGCGCGCTCTGCCCGGCGCGCGTGAGCAGCACGCAGACGCGGGCCTCGGCGCTCTGCCCGGGAAAAAGCGTCTGCGCGCCGCAGTTTTCGCAGCGGACCGTCACGCGCACCGCGCTCGTCTCGTAGACGCCAGCGCCCTTGGATGCGGCAGCTTCCGTCCCGGGCGCGGGCGGCGTAAAGTCCCAGGCCATGAGCGGGCGCAGCACCGGGTGTCCCGGCTCCAGCTCCGGCTGCACGGACAGGGAGAGGGGCCGCGCGCCGCGGTTATGCACGCGCAGCGTCAGGAGAAAGCCGCTGCCGTCCACGAGCGGCCGCAGGCAGCTCTGCGCGCCCAGGGAGAGCAGCCCCTTCTCCGTCTCGAAGTGGTAGGTGCCGCGGCGCTCGACGCGGTCCGGGTACCAGGTGCCGCCGGCGTAGAGCAGGCCGCAGTCGCCCTTGCCCAGGTTCCCCGTGTCGGCGATGCGGTGCCCGTCCGCCAGCAGCGCGATATGAAGGCGCAGGTCCGGCGCGGCGAAGGGCGGGCTGTAGAGCGCCTCCGCGCCCAGGGCCGTGCCCGCCGTCGGCGCGCAGGCGGCGCGACCGCTGCCGACGCGCAGATAGCGCGCGGGCAGAAGGCAGCCTCGCAGGTCAAGGGCGTGATCCTCCAATTGAAAGGCCATTGAGGTCGCCTCCCCGTTTTTTCTTTCAGTATAGCGCCGGGAACAGCGGCCCGCAAGGGAGAACGCTTTATAAGTTTAACAAAAGCGGCTCTGGGCAGGCGGGCGCGGATGCGCTACAATAAAAACAAGAGAAAAGGGGGATGAACGATGAACAAGGACGCGCAGATGCAGCGCATGGCGGAACTGCCGGTGCTGTCGGTGCTGCTGCGGATGAGCCTGCCGATGATGATCTCCTTCTTCATCCAGGCGCTGTACAACATCGTGGACTCGATCTTCGTGGCGCGCATCTCGGAGGCGGCCTTTACCGCGGTGACGCTGGCCTTCCCGATGCAGCAGGTGGTCACGGCCATCGCCGTTGGCGCCTCCACGGGCGTGTCGGCGGTGTGGTCGCGGCACATGGGCCAGGGGCAGGGCCGGGAGGCCTCGGAGGCCATACGCACCATGACGGCGCTGAGCCTGCTGTTTTCGCTGCTGTTCGCCGCGCTTGGGCTGACGCTGTCCGGGCCGCTGTTCCGGCTGCAGACGGACGATGCGGAGATCGCCGCCATGGGCGAGACTTACCTTGCCATCAACTGGATCTTTGCCTGCGGCACGATCCTTGGCAAGTACTACGAGCGGCTGCTGGTGAGCGCGGGGCGGGCGGTGCTGTCGATGCTCGCCATGGCCTCGGGCGCGGTGTTCAACCTGATCTTTGACCCGCTGCTGATCTTTGGCATCGGGCCCTTCCCGGAGATGGGCGTGGCGGGTGCGGCCCTGGCCACCATCGGCGGGCAGCTCTTTGCCGTGGTGGTGGCGGTGCTGCTCAACGCGCGCTGCAACCCGGCCGTGCGCGGGGATATGCTGCGCCCGGCCTTTCACCCGCGCGCCGCGGCGGCGATCCTGCGCGTCGGCCTGCCCTCGATCGTGACGATGGGCCTTTCCTCCCTCACCAGCTTCTTCCTCAACCAGATCCTGCTGCTCTACTCCACCACCGCCACGGCGGTCTACGGCGTGTGGCTGAAGCTGCAGAACTTCTGCTTCATGCCGATCTTCGGCCTGAACAACGGCATCGTGCCGGTGCTGTCCTACAACTACGGCACCGGGCGCGTGGACCGCGTGCGCAAGGCCATGCACATGGCGATCTTTGGCAGCGCGGGGCTGATGACGCTGCTGCTGCTCCTGCTGGAGGCGATCCCGGGGGCGATCCTCACGGTGTTCAGCGCCGGGCCGGGTATGCGTGAGATCGGCATGGTCTGCCTGCGCGCCTGCGTGCTCTCCCTGCCCTTTGCCGCGGTGTCGATGATCCTCTCCACCAGCATGCAGGCGCTGGACCACAGCCGCTACGCGCTGGTGATCAACCTGCTCCGGCAGTGCGTGCTGCTGCTGGGCACGTTCCTGCTCTTTTCGCTGCTTACGCGCAGCGAGAAGCTGCTCTGGCTGGCCGTGCCCCTTACGGAGCTTCTCACATTCGCCGTGGCGCTGCTGTTCAATCACCGCTTCCGCCGCCACCTGCGCGCGGCGCAGAGCGCGCGCGGCGCATAAAGCGCCTTTTCTTCCGAGCCATAAAGCGGCGGCGCGTTCCTTCTTTCTTGAAAGGGACGCGCCGCCAGAGCGTGTCGACAAAGTCGACACGCTTCGAAAAAATGCAAGTTTGCATTTTTTTGAGTGACATCTCCCTGCGCCCCGTGCCGCCTGCGGCGTCCCGGGTTTCCGGGCCTACCAAGCCTTGCGGCTTGTATGGCCCTCCACGGCCTTCGCCCACTCCGGCAGTGCCGCGCGCTGCGCGCTGGGCCCGCCGGACACCGGCAACGGTGCCTACCGAACCGTTCCTCGCGGCGTACACGCCGCCGCTGCGGATTGAAGATGAAGAGGCTACGGTCCCTTCGTGCATCACCAAGAGAGCCATCACACTTTT
>CALWKN010000185.1 GCA_944381265.1 uncultured Clostridia bacterium | reverse complement strand
TTCCACGCCTCGCTCCTGGAGGACTTGGGCGGGCCGTGGCGGCGCCGGATCGCCGAGGAGATCGCGCTCTGCGAGCAGGCGGCGTACGCGGTGGGGAACCTGGCCAACGATTTGGCGGCATCTGCCGGCAGCGGCGGCAAGAACGTGTCCCGGGAGGCGCGCGAGCGCTTCTATTTCCTGCTCGACCAGCCCTTCCGCCAGTGGCTGCGGGACATCGACCCGGAGTGGGACGAGGACGAGACGGAAAAGAGCGTCATCGGCTGGCGGGAGCAGGCGCAGCGCCTGGCCCGCGCGCTGGGCGAGCGCCTGGTGGAGCGCGCCGGAGACGCGGCGTTCGTCGGGCGGGCGGGAAAGAGCGCGCCGGGCGGGAAAAAGGACGCGCCGCCCGTCTACTGGGCCGCGCCCAAGGCCTATAACTACTTCCTGTACCGCATACACGACATCTATCAAGGTAAGGCGAGCAAAGGAGGGACATGATGGCGGACACGATGAAGACCCTGACGAGCTACGTCTCCGGACGCCTGCGCGCGCTGGAGCAGCTGCCGGAGCACCCGCAGAAGGCGGCGCTGGCCAATCTGCGCCGCGGCGTCGGCGCGGCACCGGGGGAAATGCCGGAACTGTGGGGCTTTTTCCTGGAAGAGCTGCCGCCGGAGATGGAGAGCCGGGACGGCGCCCCGACGCGCGGGGAATGGGCCGTGTACCTGGCGCTGACGCTCTACGCCCTGCACCAGCAGGGGCGCGCGCCGCGGCAGGAGGGCGAGAACATGCAAAAAGAGGGCGAGACGCTCGGGCGCGCCGTGCGACGCCTGGTCAAGCCGGGCGAGGCGCCGGAGGACAGCAGCGTGCTGCGCCGCTTCAACGCTTTGGCGACGGCCGGCAGCATGGCGGAGCGCGCCCACCATCTGCGCGGCATCGTGCAGCTCCTGCGCGCCCAGGGCGTGCCCCTGGACTATGTGCAGCTGGCGGCGGACCTCTATCTGCTGCAAAGCCCCGCCGCCGCGCCGCGCGTCCGCCTGCACTGGGGGCAGGACTTCTACGGCGCGCCAAAGACGGATGAGAAAACTGCAGAATGATTTTTTGGCAGTAAGCAAAGGAGAGGGAACCATGAGCGACACACGCCTGTACGTTGACATTCACGTTTTGCAGACCGTTCCGCCCAGCTGCGTCAACCGCGACGACACCGGCAGCCCGAAGACCGCCATCTACGGCGGCACGACGCGCGCCCGCGTCTCTTCCCAGGCCTGGAAGCGCGCCGTGCGGCAGATGTTCCGCGAGGGCCTGATCGGACAGGAGGAGATCGGCGAGCGCACCAAGAAGATCGTCGCCCTTGTCTCTGCCGAGATCGAGGCGCTCGCCCCCGGCAGAGACGCCACAAAGCTTGCCATGGAGGCGCTGAAGAAGGCGGGCCTTGACAAGATCAGCGAGGAGAAGGGCACGGACGCACTCTTCTTCCTGAGCAGGGAGCAGGCAAGGGCCTTGGCGCGCCTGGCCGCGCAGGGCAGCGAGGACAAAAACGCCTTTAAGGAGGCGCTGAAGCGCGCGCCCTCGGTGGACATGGTGCTCTTTGGCCGCATGGTGGCCAACGACCCCTCTTTGAACTACGACGCCGCGGCCCAGGTCGCGCACAGCATCTCCACCCACGCCGTGCAGAACGAATACGACTACTTCACGGCCGTGGACGACTGCGCGCCGGAGGACAACGCCGGCGCCGGGCACCTGGGCACGGTGGAGTACAACTCCGCCACGCTCTACCGCTATGCCACCGTCAACGTCCGCGAGGTGGCCGAGCACCTGGGAAAGGCCAGGGCGGCCGCGGTCGTCCGCGCCTTTGCCGAGGGCTTCCTCCGCTCCATGCCCACGGGCAGGCAGAACACGTTCGCCAACCGCACGCTGCCGGACGCGGTCTACATCGCCGTGCGCTCGGATCAGCCGGTCAACCTCTGCGCCGCGTTTGAGAAGGCCGTGCCTGCGTCGCCCGAAGGCTATGCCGAGGCCTCCAAGGCGCGCCTGGTCCGCTGTGCCAAGGAGCTGTACGCAAGCTTTGCCCCCGCGCCGGAGCAGGCCTTCTCCATCGGCCGCGGCCTGGAAGAGCTGGCCCCGGCAGCGCCCCTGCCCGCGGCGCTCGACGCCCTGGAAGCGGCCGTGTCGCAGCGCCTTGGCGGAAATGGGGTGGCGTGATGGCCACGCTGCTTCTGCGCCTGGCTGCGCCGCTCCAGTCCTGGGGCGCGGACTCCAAGTTCGAGGTCCGCAAGACCGAGCGCGAGCCGACAAAGAGCGGCGTCCTCGGGCTGCTGGCCGCCGCCCTGGGCCTGCGCCGCGATGATGAGGAGGGGCCGCGGCGCCTGCGCACACTGCGCTTTGCCCTGCGCGTGGACCAGGAGGGCGAACTGCTGGTGGACTTCCACACAGCGGGCAATCCCACGCCGGAAGAGGTGCGCCGCGCCCGCCGGGCGGGAAAGGCGACAAAGCCGCCCTATGTGACGCGGCGCTACTACCTTTCGGACGCCGTCTTTCTCGTCGGCTTGGAGAGCGAGGACGAGGCCTTCCTGCAGGAGCTGCGCTCGGCGCTGCTGCGCCCGGCCTTCCCGCTGTTCCTGGGCCGGCGCGCCTGCCCGCCCACGCTGCCCCTGTGCCTGGGGATCCGGCAAAAGCCGCTCCGGCAGGCGATGGAGGAGGAGATGGACCAGGCGCCTCCCTGGCGGAGGAAGCAAAGGCGCGTGCGCCTCCTCTGCGACGCGGAGATGGGCGAGGCCGGGGCGGCGCTGCGCCGGGACCTGCCTTTGTCCTTCAGCCCCATCCATCGGCGCTTCGGCTACCGCCCGGCGCGCGAGCAGATGCTGGAGATCCAACCGCCGCCGGAAGAGCACTCGACGCAACACGATCCGTTTGCCCAGCTGTAGAAGGGAGGTGCTGAGGTGTATCTATCCAGAGTGGAACTGGACGAGAGGCGAAACGACACCGTGCGCGCCCTCTTTGCGCCGCAGAGGATGCACGGCGCGGTGGAGCGGGCCTTTGCCGGGGAACGGCAGCGGCGCCTGTGGCGCTTGGACCGCCTGCATGGCACGCTGTACCTGCTGATACTGAGCGCGGACGCGCCGGATCTGCGGTCGATCGCCGCGCAGTTCGGCCCGATCGCGGGCGGCTGCGCGCAGACGCGGGAGTACGACCCGCTCCTGTCCCGCATCGAGGCGGGCGGGGTGTGGCAGTTCCGGCTGACGGCCAATCCGACCAAGAGCCTCCCGTCGCACGGCGGGCAGGAGCGGGGCAAGGTGCTGGCGCACATCACCGTGGAGCACCAGGAGCGCTGGCTGCTGGAGCGGGCGGAGCGGCACGGCTTTGCCCTGCAGCCGGAAGGCTTTGCGGTCACGGCCTCCCGCTGGCTCGACTTTGCCAAGGGCGGCGCGCGCAGGCGCGTTTCGCTCCTCTCGGTGAGCTACGAGGGCCTCTTGCAGGTGACGGACGCCGAGCGCTTCCGCCGGGCGCTGACGGAGGGGATCGGCCGGGGCAAGGCCTACGGCCAGGGCCTGCTCACCGTCGCGCCAAGGAGGTGAGCGGAGATATGCCGGAACTGCCGGGGATCCAGCGCCCGCCGGTGCAGGCGCTGCCGCAGATCCGCGACCGCATGACCTTCCTCTATCTTGAGCGCTGCACATTGGGGCGGCAGGACGGCGCCATCACCGTCACCGATGAGAGCGGCATCGTGCACATCCCCGCCGCGGCGATCTCGGTGCTGCTGCTGGGCCCGGGCACGCGCGTGACGCACCGGGCCATGGAGCTCATGGGCGACGCGGGCGTGGGCGCGGTGTGGGTGGGCGAGCACGGCGTGCGCTACTACGCGCACGGCCGCCCGCTGACGACCCGCACCCGCCTGCTGCTGCGGCAGGCGGAGCTGGTCAGCAACGAGCGCAAGCACCTTGCCGTGGTGCGCAAGATGTACCAGATGCGCTTCCCGGAGGAGGACGTCTCCCATCTCACGATGCAGCAGCTGCGCGGGCGGGAGGGCAGCCGTGTGCGCAGCCTCTACCGCCGGATGTCGCGGGAGACGGGCGTGCCCTGGAACGGCCGCCTCTACCGGCCGGAGGACTTCGCCTCCGGCGACCTGGTCAACCAGGCGCTCTCCGCCGGCCACGCCTGCCTCTATGGCCTGGCGCACGCCGTGATCGCGGCCCTGGGCTGCGCGCCCGGACTGGGCTTTGTGCACGTGGGGCACGAGTGCTCCTTTGCCTACGACATCGCCGATCTCTACAAGGCGGAGGTGACCATCCCCATCGCCTTCCGCACGGCGGCCGAGGCGCCGGAGGACCTGCCGGCCGTGGTGCGCCGCCGCGTGCGCGACGCCATGGTGGAGCGGCACATACTGGAGCGCATGGTGCAGGACATACGCGCGCTGCTCCTGCCGGAAGGGGAGCAGGACGAACAGGAGGAGGCCGTCTACCTCTGGGACAGCCGCCTGGGCCTGGTGGCAAACGGCGTCAACTACGCAAGGGAGGAAGCGGAGGAAGAGCCATGATCGTCCTCACACTCACGGACTGCCCGCCGCGCCTGCGCGGGGACCTGTCCAAATGGCTCTGCGAGATCAACACCGGCGTGTATGTGGGAACGGTCAGCGCCCGCGTGCGGGAAGCGCTGTGGAACCGCGTCTGCGACAACCTCAAAAACGGCCGCGCCACGCTGGTGTACACCGCCGGCGGGGAGCAGGGGATGACCTTTCGCGTGCACAACAGCGCCTGGACGCCGGTGGACTTTGACGGCATAACGCTGATGCGCCGCCCGCTCCCGCGCGCGCAGAAGGCGGAGGAAGAGGAGGACGAGCCGCTGCAGCTCGGCTTCAGCAAGGCGGCCCGCTATCAGATGGCGCGAAAGCACGCCGCGTCCGCCCAAAGACAGGCGAAAGAGCGCTATGTGGTCCTGGACCTGGAGACCACGGGCCTGCGCCCCGATCAGGACGCGATCGTCGAATACGGCGCCCTGCGCGTGGAAGACGGCGAAATCACCGCCTCCTTTGCCCAACTGGTCCGCTGCGGCCAGGCGCTTCCCCCCGACATCGTAAAACTCACCGGCATTTCGGACGACCTGCTGCGGGAACAGGGCGCCGAGCCGGAGCAGGCGCTGGACGGCTTTTTGCAGTTCCTCGGCAAGGACAAACTGCTGGGCTACAACCTCGCCTTTGACCTGGACTTCCTGCGCGCCGCCTGCAGGAAATACGGCCGGCCCTTTCCCGCCAACCCCAGCGCCGACCTTCTGCGCCTGGCGCGCCGGAAGGTGTACGGCGTGGCCAACTACAAGCTGGAGACGCTCGTCCAGCACTTCGCCCTGCAGTCCCCGACCCGCCACCGGGCCCTGGCGGACTGCGAGCAGGCCTGGCAGCTGTATGTGAAACTCAATGAAATCCCCTAGCGCCCCGCCGCGAAACGCCTGAATTCCGGGATCCCTTTAGCCTTTCCCCGCACCCGCGGGGGTGATCCCAGTATGTGGCATTCGTTCGCCCTCCCCCCATGCTTTTCCCCGCACCCGCGGGGGTGATCCTGCGCCCCTCCACCGGCACGCGCTGGCGGCGGACTTTTCCCCGCACCCGCGGGGGTGATCCTTTTCACCTCCTTTCGGTAGCACTATAGTACCACTTTTCCC
>CALWKN010000184.1 GCA_944381265.1 uncultured Clostridia bacterium | reverse complement strand
AAAAAGTGTTTGTATTTCCCATATGCTTCTTCTTCAGAAATATATCGGTCCGTGTTCGAAAGATCAACTCTGCCATCAACCAGGTTGGCAACATTTAACAACTTGACACCCGAATCTGTGTATTGAGTATTTCTTACACCCGGCCCTTCTTGAAACCATACGACTTCCGGGAAAAGGACTTGTTTCATCACAGCATCCCCTCCAATTCCGCCAGCCCTGCGGCGATCTCCGTTTCCAATTCATGCAGGTCGTGTAGGATCTCCGCCGTTGGCGGGTACTCCACCGGCACATACTCCACCTTTTTGTACTTGTTGATGGAAAGGTCGTAGCCATTGCCCGCGATCTCCTGCTTAGGCACAAAGAAGCTCTTTTCGGTGCGCGCGCGGGACTCCTCCTTCTTAAGATCGCGGAAGCGCGTAAGGATGTCGGGAATGTCGTTCTGCTCGATGGGGCTGCGCTTGTCGTCCAGCGAGAAGCCGTCGGCCTCCATGTCGTAGAACCAGACCTTGTCCGTGCCGCCGTGGCCGGTCCTGGTGAAGATCAATATGGCGGTGGAGACGCCCGCGTACGGCTTGAACACGCCGGAGGGCATGGAGATGACCGCCTCCAGGCGGTTGCCTTCCACCAGCTCCTGCCGCAGGGCCTTGTGCGCCTTGGAGGAGCCGAAAAGCACGCCGTCCGGAACGATGGACGCGCAGCGCCCGCCCACCTTGAGCGCCTTGAGGAACAGGGCGAGGAAGAGCAGCTCCGTCTTCTTCGTGGGCGCGACGGCCAGGAGGTCCTTGGAGATGGTCTCCTTGTCCAGGCTGCCGGTGAAGGGCGGGTTGGCCATGATGAGTGTGTACTCGTCGCGGTGGGTGTTGTCCTCGGAGAGGGAGTCCATCCAGCTGATGTTGGGCGCTTCCACGCCGTGGAGCATCATGTTCATGGCGCCGATGCGCAGCATGGTCTGGTCGGTGTCAAAGCCCGTGAACATCGTCGTGGTGTAGTGGCGTTTGTTCTCGGTCTTCATCAGGTCCATGGCATAGTGCTCGGAGACGTACTGCGCCGCGGCGCAGATGAAGCCCGCGCTGCCCATGGCCGGGTCGCAGATGGAATCGTCCAGTTGGGGCCGCATCAGCTCCACCATCATTTTGATGATGTGGCGCGGCGTGCGGAACTGGCCGTTTGTGCCGCTCTGGGCGATCTGGCTGAGCAGGTACTCGTAGACGTCGCCCATGATGTCCTTGTTGTTGAGGTCCAGGCTGTCCAGGGCGTCCACGACGCGCACCAGCACGCGGGCGGTGGGCACGAGGAAAAGCGCGTCCTTCATATAGCGGGCAAAGGCGGTGTCCTTCCCGGTGTGCAGCTCGTTTTTGATGAAGGGAAAGACGCAGTCGGTCATGTTCCGGAACATGGCCTCCGCCTCGAAATGGCGGAACTTGCTCCAGCGGCAATTCTGATGCGCGCTGTCGAAGACGGGGTCGACGACCTCCATGTCAAAGGCCGCGGCGTTGGCTTCCTTGCGCAGCTCGTTGTCGTCGAGGATCTTGATGAACATGAGGTAGGTGATCTGCTCGATGACCGTGAGGGGATTGGTCATGCCGCTTGACCAGAAGATGTCCCAGATGCCGTCAATTTTGTTTTTTATCTCGCCTGTGATCATGATGGTGGTCGCTCCTTTTTCCTGTTACTCCAAAGTGAATCCGTCCATGGGCTCCAAGTCCGGGAAGTTCTTGTTTTTGTACTCCTGCAGAGCCGCCGTGCAGTTGACGCAGTGGTTCTCGATCGCCAGGTCCAAAAGCTCCGTCACCTGGGCAAGCGTGAAGCTGTCCAGCGCAGATACCACAGCGGCGTCGTCATTTAAAACGCGGCCGTAGACCGTCCACTTGTCCAAAAGACCGATGATGTGGTTGGAACGGCGGCTGCGGCGCGCCAATCGGAACGCGCCCAGCGTCAAAATTCCCTGCAGGTTCAGAGCGTGCCGCTTGACCGCGTCTCCATAGCGGATGATCTTCAGGCTGCAGTCGTCCAGCCTCAACTCCAAGTGGTTGGCCTGATAGTCAAAAACGAGGGAGATGCCGTGTTTTTCCTGGCCGCTGAAGCGGTAAGCCGGGAGCCGAACACCCTGATAGCGATCGGTTTTTACCGAATGCAATGGGATCACCGGCTCCCAGATCTGGGCAAAAGGCTGCTTGAGCCTGTGGGAGGTGAAGTACTTCTGCCAGGCCGTCACTTCTTCCGGCTTCATCTCCATGGGGTGGGCCAAAATCACCGGAGCGTCCGCAACAGGGCGCCGATCCCCTGTTGCATCCACGGTTTCCCGGCCCCGGACGGTAAATGTGGTCCCGTCCTGGCTCCACACCAGCAGAGAGGCGATCTGCCGCAGCAGCGGGTTTTCCAAATAGGAAGCGCGCCAGGTCTCGCCGCTCCGTTCCTTCCTGTTCAGGAAATCCCGGAAGAGCAGATCGCAGCGAGCCTTGGCCACTTTTTTGAGGTTTTTCTTCATCTCCGCCAAGTCCGCTTTGGCCGCTTCGTACTTTTCCGGATCGGCATTTTTCTTGGGGAGGGACTTTACCGGCTTCCCCGCCGCCCGGTCGCAAAGGCTGAGCGTCAGATCCGGCTCCAGGCGAACTCTGACGGCGCTGCCGCCCAGGTCATAGACCTTCTCCCCGGACGCGTCCAATCCAAAGTCCGAAATCTGCATGTCCCGGAAACTCTGGGCGTCGCTGCCCCGCATGATCGCATAGTGGTCTAGACAGCCGCACTTGTCGGCATAGAGCATGGCCTCCCGGGTGTCGCTGAGCAGCACCGCCCCGCGCGCCACCATGATGGCGCTGCGCCCGGGCGCCCCGTACGCATTCCAGTCGGCCCAGTCCTTCATCGCCTTGAGAAGTTTTTGGATCTGCCCGCCGGCGGCATAGCGGGCGAACGGGATCAACCGCTGGGGCGCCTCCGTTCCGTGCTCCAGATCCGCCACCTCCTCAAGGACCTCGCGCAGGGAGTCCGCATCCAGCAGGGCAGCCACCTGTTCCGCAGCGGGGTCGACTGTCAGCGGCAAATACGCAGAGGCGTAGTCGCCGATCTTGACCGGGCGCTTTTTCATCTGCCCCATGTACGCGGCCAGAAGGTACTCCACGACCTCCGGCGCGGCCCTCTCCCCTGTGTCCGCATAACGCACATTCGACAGCTTTTTCAGCTGGAGCCCTACGATGCCCGCATTGTCCAGGATCCCCCTGACGTCCATTCCCACCGCGCTTCGGGCCGCCAACTCTTCAGCCGGGTGGACCGCTCCCTTCTCCGCGCTTTCCGCCTTTGCCGGCTCCGCAGCTTCAGCCAGCGCCCGGATCTCCTCAGCGTGTTCCTTCAGGTATGCAGCGCAGCGAGCTGCCTTCTTCGCCCGACAGTTTTTGAGGGCCTTTGCATACAGTTCCCCGCCGAGCAGGCCCAGCTTGCCCAAGACGCTCAGGCGCTCCGCGTCGTCTGCGCTTGCCACCAGCGCGAGGCACTTGTCCGCATTCTCCCGCACCAGCGCCTCAAATGCCTCCCGGTGTTCCGGCGTCAATTCCCAAGGCGCGTATAACCGCCCCAGCGCCCCCATCAGCTGCACCGGGAGCTCTTCCCGGGCCAGCTGCGCATCGTACGCCCGGCACCCTGCGGCATCCGGGGAATTGCACGCCAGGCTTTGGGCGCGCTCGTAATTCCCCACCTTGCTCTTCAGGCGACTGTAGAACAGTCCGATCCGCCCTTCCGGACCGGTCAGGCCGAGATCCACCACCGTTTGGGCGTGGGCACTCAATGTGTCATAGCACTCCAGGGGATCTTGCTCCACCGCTGTGCCGTCCAGCGGGCAAGCTCGGTATAAGTCCATTGGGAGTTCCAGCCGAGTCTTGTCCATGACGAAATAATTCAGCGGGCAAAAATAGGCGACGCTGTCCGGAATTCTCAGACAGCGCAGCGCGGTGCATTCCTCAAAGTTCAGCTCCACGTTGCCGCATCCCCGGGGAATGCAGATCTCCGTGATGTTGTCTTGATGCCAGAACACATACGGGGCGATCTTTTTTACCCCGTCCGGGAGGACCACCTTCCCGCCGGGCCCGTTGTACTGCTCCAGAACGCCGTCTTTTATGACGAACTCTCGCTTTTGTGAACCGCTCATATTCGCATCCTCCTTTTGTTTTTTGCGGATTCCCCTTTCACGGATCCGGCCGTTCCGGTTCCGCAATACTCCCATGCTTGCGCTCGCAGAACAGCGGCTCCCTATCGTGGGCAGCGCTTTTTTTACAAGTCGTGATAGACGGCGAAGTCCTTGGCGATTTTCGGATTTTGCACATACTGCCGCACCGGCTTCTCATCCACGGTCGGCCCGTGCTTCTCGTACACCTGGGCCATCCGCGAAAGACCGTCCCATCCCGGGCGTTGACGAAGTCGGGCTCCACATCAGCGTTGAAGCCCGACTTGCCCCGCAGCGCAGTCCCCGTAAAAATACTCTGATCATAGGCCGTATCCGATCTGTTGCAGGCAATATGCTCGATGATCCGGGCAGCCTTCTCGTCATGGATCAGGCGTGCTTGATTTCAAACTCACTCCCATGCAGCGCGCGCTCACGTTTCAGGCGCGGGACATATGATTCACGTTGAGTTCTCCGGGTCTTCATCACAAAAGGCAGTGGAAATAAAGATAAAACGCATATCATCCCGGATCTCAAGCTGATCCTTCATCTCTTCAAATGCATAGACGAAAAAACATGCGGCGGCCGTAGGGGCCTTTCCGGTTTTTCGGTGATATGGTCGATCCTTTTCATAGGCGGTCTTCTTTGCCAAAATGTTGTACCTTCCTGCAAAATACCCGTTTTTTTGCATCCCCAATTATAGCACATGAACAGGCAATTGTCTACTGGATATCCCCTTTTTGGGGCTGATATTTCAGTGCACGATCGACCGAAAGCCGGATGTTCAAAAGGTACACGTTCCTGCAAAAATACCCGTTTATTCCAGTTTGGAGCGCTATCAAAAAATAGTCTCCTTCGGCTGCAGAGAAAGCGAATAGAATGACACTATCAAGGCATGGGGGACTCTCATGGGACCGGCACGCAAAAGCGAAGCGTCAAGCGATGCGAAAAGCAGATCCGACAGGATGCGGAAAATCTCCGGGAAGCGCTGTCTTTTCGGCTTTCAGCACAGCTTTGTCCATGTTTTTCCGGGATCCACTGCGGCATAGGCAGCAGTTCGTTTATATGTTTTCGCCGTGAAGTTGCCCTTCCAGCTGGTGGATAAACTGTTTAGGACAACCCCAACTGGCTTTTTCGTATATTTTCGCCCGATAGCGGAAACTGGACATCGGCATACCGCAAGCTTTTGCCGCCGCCACGCCCGTGATCTTCCCGTCCTTCCACTGTTGATAGGACTGATGAAAGTTTTCGGGCAAAGGGCCGGGCGGTCTTCCAAAGCGCACGCCTCTAGCCTTTGCCGCTGCAATGCCTTCCGTTTGTCGTTGGCGAATGTTGATGCGCTCATTCTCTGCGACAAACGACAGCACTTGCAGCACAATTTCAGAGAGGAACGTCCCCATCAGGTCTTTGCCGCGGCGAGTGTCCAATAGGGGCATATCTAAAACCACGATATCGATCCCCTTGTCCTTGGTCAGCGTCCGCCATTGCTCCAAGATCTCCCTATAATTGCGCCCTAGGCGATCAATGCTCTTGATATAGGGCAGATCGTCTTTTTTCATTTGCCGGAGCAGCTTCTTGTACTGCGAGCGATTGAAGTCCTTTCCGGATTGTTTGTCCATGAAAATGTTCTTGCTGGGAACGCCTGCCTCGTTGAGCGCGATCAACTGCCGAGCCTCGTTCTGATCGCGGCTGCTGATACGGACATAACCATACACGTTTTTCATATCGGCCTCCATGTATAAATTTGACACCTCTCCACGAGTTGTCATAGTACTCTGTAAAGGCTGCTGAAAGTGACCTATGGCTTGTCTTCCTACGTCTATAAGTCCTTGCCTATACGCCCATAGGAAAAAGTCTCGGAAAAGAAAAAACGCCGGGGCGAATGTGCGGATGATCCTGATCGTCCCCTTGCCTGAATCATAGATGCCAAGCAGTCGTCCAAAATGGAGCAGACCGCGCCGCGCGAAGCAGACGATGGGCGCTGTCGCCCATCCTGCGAGCGCGTGGCACAGGCCCGATTCGGCTTCGCCCCCCGCACCCCCCAAGCCGCACTGGGGCAAGGGCCTCCGCCACAACGCGGCGAGCCCGCAGGGCGAGCGCGTTGTCGCGGGGGCCCTGTGGGAAAAGGGGGAGGGCGAAGCGCCAGAATGGCGCGCAGCCCTCCCCCTTTTCCCACGGCGTCGAGGGCCCTTGGGGTGGGGCGAAGCCCCGCAGGGTCAGCCCCGGGTCAGGCGCAGCGGCGCGCCCGGCAGGCGGCTCTGCAGGGCGGCAAGCGCCTCGGGGGCGCTGTCCGCGCCGAGGAAGGCGCGCCCGAGCTCATGCGCCGCCACAAGCGACGTGCCCGACCCGGCAAAGACATCCAGCACCGTGTCGCCGGGACGGCTGGCGCAGCGCACGATGCGCCTTAGCAGCCGCAGCGGCTTCTGGTTGGGGTAGCCGACGCGCTCGGGGTCCAGCTGCTGCAGATGCGGTATGTCGGTCCACACGTCGCTGGCCGGCACGCCCTCGTCCTCGTAGTAGCGGTAGAGCTTGCCGCCCGCGCGCACGGCGCGAAAGACGCGCCCGTCCTCGTCCACGCCGCGCTTCAGGTGCCCGCCGCGCGCTTCCCGGCGCGGCAGCGGGTCCTGCATGGCGTCAAAGTAGCTGGCCGGGGACTTGGCGAAGAAGAGTATGGTGTCGTGCTTGCGGGAAAAGTGCGTGCGCGCCCGCCCGCCGCTGCGATAGCTCCAGATGATCTCGTTGCGAAAGCCCGCCGCGCCGAAGATCTCCTCCAGCATCAGGCGCAAGCGCGCCTGCGCCCGCCAGTCGATGTGCAAAAAGAGGTTCCCGTCCCGCGTCAGCAGCTCATATGCGCCTTGCAGCACCTCGCGCATCATGGCATAATAGTCCTCGTCGGAAGGGTAGCGATCGCGGTAGACGCGGAAGTCCCGCCCGGTGCAAAACGGCGGATCCAAATAGCAAAGCTGCGCCCGCCGCCCCTCGTTTAGAAAATGCCGCAGCGCCGCCCGCGCGTCGCCCAGGAAAAACTCGTCCACTTTTCTCTCCTCCCGATCCATTTTCCCCCAAAAACAAAAGAAAGAAGGAGGCGCCTCCCCCTATGACCACACTGGAAACGCTCCTTGCCGCGCGCGACCTTCTGCGCGACGCAACGCCCCTGCACACGGACTGCGGCCTGCTCTGCTCCGCCGCCTGCTGCAAGGACGACCCCGACGACCCCGCCGGCATGCTCCTCTTCCCCGAGGAAGCCTCGCTCTACGCCCGCCAGGGCGCCTGGATGGAGCTGGTGCCCTCGCGCCTGCTCTTTGGCGGCGCGCCCGTGCCGCTGCTGCTCTGCCGCCTGCCCTGCCCGCGGCCCATGCGCCCCCTGGCCTGCCGCCTCTTTCCCCTGACGCCCTTTGTCAAGGGGGACAGGCTCACCGTGCGCATGGACATACGCGCCCAGCCCCTCTGCCCTCTCTACTCTTCCGGCCTCTCCGGCCTTGCGCCCGACTTCGTCTCGGCGGCAAAGGCGGCGCTGCGCCTGCTCTGGCAGGACGAGACGCACCGCGAATACCTGCGTCTTCTCACCGAGCACCTGAAGGAGTACGACTTCCTCGGCCTCTAGCGTGCGCGCAGCCCGCGGGCGCGCAGGTCCTCGTCCACCCGGCGCAGCTCCTCGCGGCAGGCGTCCAGGTCCGGCACGCGCGCCCGCTCCAGGGCGCGGAAGGCTGCCGAGTGGTCAAAGTGCGCAAGGTGCGTAAGCTCGTGGATCACCACCGAGTCCACCGCCGCGGGACTGGCCGCCAGCAGCCGCCAGGAGAAGCACAGGTCCCCCTTGCCGGAGCAGCTCCCCCAGCGGCCCTCGGCCCTTGTCACGCGCACCCGCCCCGCCCGGGTCCCAAAGCGCGCCGCAAGCTTTGCCGCCCGCTGCCGCAGATAGGGCTCGCCCTCCGCCTTATAGAGCGCAAGGATCGCGGGCAGAAGCTCGCTTAAGCTCCCCTCCGGCAAAAAGAAAGCGCCGTCCCTGTGCGCGGCGCGCCCGTCCAAAGCGGGCCGCACCGGCACTTCCCGCCCGAGAAAGGGCAGGGAAAGGGGCCGCGCGGCGCGGGCGGCCAGCCCCGCCTCCGCCGCTTCCAGCCGCTGCCGGATCCAGGGGGCGTGCTTTTCCAGCGCCGGGCGCACCGCCTCTTCGCGCAAGCCCAGCGGCAGGCGCACCTCGACGACGGCCTCGGGCGTCACGCGCAGCACGACCGTGCGCCGCCTCTCCCGGATGAAACGCAGCTTCCCCTCCATGGCGCTACAGCACGGACCGGATCCAGCCGAAGAACCAGTTGTCCGGATAGAAGAGGTCCAGCAGGCTCGACTGCTCCACCATGTCCGTGATCAGCCCGATCTGCAGCATATTGACCGCCAGGGGCACCAGCGTCACCAGCACCATCAGCAGGATGTAGGCGCGCACGAGCCCCAGCGCGCCGCCGGCGACGCTGTCCAGCAGCCGCAGCAGCGGGAAGCTGAACACGCGCCCGACGAGCGAGACCAGGAGGGAGGCCACGACGTAGGTGAAGAAGAAGACCAGCACAAAGGCGATGGTGTTGAGGGAGGCGTCGGCCACGGTCTGGTCGAAGTAGTCAAAGAGCGTGGAATAGGCGCCCTCGTAGACGCGCCCGGCCACGTTCTGCGTCAGATACGCGTCAAAGGGCGGGGTGAAGTTGGCGCCGCCGATCACCGCCTCGATCTGCTCCGGCGCAAGGGCGGTCAGGTCCGTGCGCGCGTACTCCATGAACTCGGTGGTGATGTGCGACGAACCCTCGGAGAAGTAGACGAGGTAGTTCATCCAGGTCTCGTGCCCGGCGATCCACTCGGAGACGAGCGGGTAGCAGAGCTTGGCGGTCAGCAGCGCCGCGCCCACGGCCAGCAGGTTCAGGGCCGAGGAGACCGCACCGCGGTAGAGCCCGACGAGCAACGAGAGCGCGAAGAAGGCCAGGATCGCATAGTCGATGATGTTGAACTGCAAGGCTTTGTCCTCCTAAAGAGATCACGGCAGGGCGGTCAGAGCGACCTGCGCGCCGTCCGTGAGCAGCACGCGGCCGTTTTTCAGGCGGCAGAGCAGATCCTGCGCGCTGCAGGGCAGGGAGCCGACCTGACACGGGCCGCCGGAGAGGGGCACGCGGTAGACCGTCTGCCCGGAAAAGCCGTAGACGCAGTCGCGGCCCATGCAAAGGGCGGTGCACCCGGCGGGCATGTGCAGATCGCGCGCCTCCGTTCCGGTGAGCACGCGCAGGGCGGTCTTGTCCTCGGCGCCGGAGAGCGCAAAGAGCAGGTGCGTCTCTTCGCCTATATAGGCGTCCTGCAGCGTCCAGCCGTAGATGGGCACGCTGTTTTCGGTGTCGTCGCTGGTGCTGCGCCCGTCCACCGAGCGCGTGCCGACGATGTAGACGGCGCTGCCGTTCATCAGCGCCCGGTAGTAGAGCTGGTCGGTGGTGGAAAACTCGGCCATCAGGAGCTTGCCCGGCTGGTAGACGCTGAGCGAGGAGCGGGGCGAGATGCCGCTTACGTCCAAGGAGAGCGTGTAGAGCAGGTCGGAGGAGGAATAGAGGGCGAAGTCCAAAAGCTCGCCGTCGGACGGGGAGATGGTCTCCACGCTCTTGCCGGTGGAGTCGATGACCTCGATGGTGTCGTCGCTGTAGCGCACGGCCACGCGGCTGTGCCCGGCGGAGACGTCCTCGATCTGCCGCTGAGGCGAGACGGAGAAGGCGACGTTGCCCGCGGTGTCATAGACGTAGAGCGAGTCGGCCTTGTAGAGCGCCAGCAGCCACTCCGAAGCGTCGCAGGCGTAGCCGTCGGAGCGGTCGGGGCTGCGCTCCCAGAGCAGCGTGGCGGTCTTCCCGTCGTAGGCGCGGGCGTAAGTGCCGTCAAAGGCGACGAAGCCGTCCCCCAGCGGCAGGAACTCCATCTCCGGGTCCACGCCGGAGACCACCGTGCCGCCGCCGGACAGGCTCCCCGTGCCCGCGGCGCAGCCGCGCACGGCCAGGACCGCGCCGCAAATCAGCGCCGCCGCCAGCAGCGCGATCACCACGATCCGCAGCACGTGCGGCATATTGAGCATAAACCGAAATCGAAAGGATGAAGCGCGCATCCGCAACCCCCCATGCTTCTTTTGAAGTACACCCCGCCCCCGCGCGCGGCGCGGGCAGTCCATCGTATACCATTCGTCCTCCGCGGCGCGTTTTCCTGCCGGAAGGAGGGCGCCGCCCGCGCTTTTTTGCCGGCGGCTCTCCTCTGTAAACGCCGCGCGGCCGCGCTTTGTTCCTTTCCTCCTCTCCTCCCCCTGCCGGGGAGGGTGGGCCGGCGCGGCCCTGTGGGCGCTGCCCACAGGGACCGTGCCGGCCGGGTGTGGGGGCCTTGCCCCCACACCCCTAAAGTGCGACGCCGGCTGCGGCCGGCGTAAGGCCGCCGAAGCGCCGCGGGCTTTGCCCGCGGCTTCTCGGCGACCGGGAGGCGGGGGGCTCCGCCCCCCGCGCCCCCCCAAAAGCGCGAACCCGGGGCCGCGCCGCGCGAGGCAGATGATGGGCGACAGCCCATCCTGCAAGCGCGGCGCGTCAGCGCCTCCGTTTCCTGTTTCAGTGGGTGCACCGTCGCCTCTTCGGCAGGGGGTTTCGGCTCCGCCGACTGCCCGCCCTCCGGCTACAAGCTCTGCTTGTGGCCGGAGGGCGACCCGGGGCGGGGGAGGGGCTTCGCCCCTCCCCCGCACCCCCTCCCCGCGCGCCCCGTTTCCTCCGTTCGTGGACGGTCGC
>CALWKN010000183.1 GCA_944381265.1 uncultured Clostridia bacterium | reverse complement strand
ACAAGCTCCGCTTGTGCCTGGAACGCGGGCAACCCCCCGCCGCTCACTCCGATACGTGCAGCAGCCCCTGCTCAAACATGCGCGCCACGTGGTCGTCGTCCAGCTCGTAGAACACCGAGCGCCCCTCGCGCTTGGCCCGCACAAGGCGCGCCTGCCGCAGCACGCGCAGCGGGTGCGAGATGGCCGACTGCGTCATGCCCAGGGTCTCGGCGATGTCGCAGACGCACAGGCGCGCGTCGTGCAGCGCCTGTAAAATGCGGATGCGCGTCGGGTCGCCCAGGACCTTGAACAGCTCGGACAGCGCCGAGACGGTCGCGGGGTCCATCAGCGCCCGGCGCGCCGCGCGTATGGCCTCCTCGTGCAGCTCCACCTGCTCGCAGCAAAAGTCGTTCTCCTCCATCGCGCTCAAGGCTCCTGCGCCTCCTTCCCCGCCCGGCCCTCCGCCAGCAGCGCCCGCAGCTCACCCTCCGTAAAGTCGTAGACGCGGTTGCAGAAGTGGCAGCTCACCTGCGCGCCGTGCTGCTCCTCGATCATGGACAGCAGCTCCTTTTCCCCCATCGACAGCAGCGCCCGCTCGATGCGCTCGCGGCTGCAGTCGCAGGCAAAGCGCGCCAAACGCGCCTCCAGCACCTCGTAGGGCAGGCCGGAGAGCGCCGCGGCGGCCAGGCTTTCGGCGTCCCCCGCCGCGCGCGCCAGGCCCGAGACCCGCGACAGGCGCGGCGCCAGCGCCTCCAGCTTCTTCAGGTCCTCCTCCGGACAGCCGGGGAAGGGCTGCACCAGCACGCCGCCGGCGCCCACCGCGCGCCCGCCTTCCACCATCACGCCCAGCGACAGCAGCGAGGGCGTCTGCTCCGACACCGTGAGGTAGAAGGCCAGGTCCTCGGCGATCTCGCCGGAGACAAGGCGCGTCTGCCCCACATAGGGGTCGCGCAGGCCCAGGTCCTTGACCACGGTCACGCGGCCCTCGCGCCCCACCGCGCCGCCGACGTCGAGCTTGCCGTCCGCCCGCGGCGGCAGGTCCAGGCGCGGCTCGTCGCAGTAGCCCTTGACCGTGCCGTCCGGGCGCGCCACGCACACAAGCGCGCCGATCGGCCCGCCGCCGCGTATGGTCACGGTGAGGGAGTTGTCGGCGCCCTTGAGCATCGAGCCCAGCATCGCCGAGGCCGTCAGCGTCCGCCCCAGCGCCGCGCAGGCCGTGGGCGCAAGGTCGTGCGTGCGCCGCGCCGCCTCCACCATGTCCGTGGTGCAGGCCACCAGCGCGCGCGCCGTCCCCCCAAGCAGGGAAATGTGCAGTATCTGATCCATGACAACATCCTTTCTCTCAGGGCTTTTCGGCGCAGAACACCAGGCGCTCGTCCCCCGGCCGCGCCTCCCGCGCCGTAAAGCCGGAGTAGACGCGCGCCCTGGCAAAGCCCGCCCCCTGCAGCGCGCTTAGCAGCTCCTGCTCCGTGTGCGCGCGCTGCACGTGCTCCTCGTCAAAGCGGCGGTAGCGCCCGTCCGCCTCCCGCAGGAAGAAGCACAGGCTCATGCGCAGGCAGCGCCTCTCCTCCTGCCACTCGTTCATCCATAGATAGGTGAGGTCCTCGCGGTCCTCGCCGTACATCTGCCCGGCCATCGCCCGCAGCTTCCACTGCGAGGAGATGTCAAAGGCAAAGCGCCCGCCGCTCTTAAGCGACGCAAATACGCGGGCAAAGCAGCGCTCCACGTCCTTTAGGCTCGTTAAGTAGTTCACCCCGTCGCAGGCGCAGACCACGGCGTCGCAGCGGCGCGGCAGCGCAAAGCAGCGCATGTCCTGCACGGCAAAGAGCGCCTCCTGCCCCTGCTGCCGCGCCTTTTCCTGCGCCCGCGCGATCATCTCGGGCGAAAGGTCCGTGCCCGTGACGCGGCAGCCCGCCCGGCTCAGCCGCAGGGCGATCTCCCCCGTGCCGCAGGCCATGTCCGCCGCCCGCGCGCCGGGGAAAAGGCGCAGAAGCTCTCTGTAGCGCGCCGCCCATTCGTCGTAGGGGACGTCCGCCATCAGTTCGTCGTAGAGCGCGGCAAACGCGCCGTAGGCCGTCACTTGTCGTCCTCGTCCGGGTCCAGGTCCTCCCATTCCCCGTCGTCCTCCTCGTCCTCCGGGTCGGGCTTGCGCAGGCCGCGGTTCACCTCCGCGCCCTCGATGCGGGCGTTGAAGAAGCGGTCAAAGGCGGCGTTGGTGTAGGAGCAGTTGACAAAGGCGGCAAAGGCGTAGCCGATGAAGAAGTACCAGGCGAGGAACGGCATCCACAGCGCCGAGATCACCAGAGGCAGCAGCGTGATCAGGCCAAAGAGCACCGTCCAGGGCAGGCGGCCCAGCGCCAGCACCAGGGAGTTGCGCAGGACCTGGGAGAGCTTCAGCTCATAGGTCACCATCATCGGCCAGACGTAGAGGTTCATCATGGCAAAGACCACGCCCAGCATGATCAGCAGGATCTGCATCACCAGGTAGATATAGCTGCCGGTGCTCGAGCCCATGGAGCCGTAGAAGGACATCCCAAAGAAGAAGAGGTAGAAGAACACGGCGTTGATCGTGCTCATGGCAAGGCCCTGCTTCCAGTTGGCCTTAAAGGCGCCGACAAAGTCGCTCCACAGCCAGACGTGCTCGTCCCTTGCGTAGTTGCGGGCGATGTACTTCATCGCCGCCTTGGCCGGGCCCGTGATCAGTATGCAGGGCACAAGGCCCAGCAGGTACACGGAGAAGTAGCCGTCCTCGATGAAGGCGGTGTAGCTCTGCGTGCTCATGTTGATCAGCACCTGCATGTTGAGCCAGGTCCACAGCCAGAACGGCAGCCAGAAGACAAAGTACATCAGGTTCAGCTTCACCAGGTTGAGCAGGTTCAGCTTCAGCATCTCAAAGAACAGCTCCATGCGGTTCTTGGGCATCATGTCGGGCGTGTAGTCGGGGCGGTTGTTCTTGCCCATGATGAATCCGGTAAACAGGCCCATGCGCGTCTCAATCCTCCTTGGCAAAAGTCTCTAAGATCCGGGCGTACCAGTTCACGGCCGGCAGCAGGGCGCGCTCGTCAAAGTCAAAGCGGTCGCTGTGCAGCGGGGCGCTGCGCTTTTCGTCCCTTACGCCGACAAAGGCGTAGACCCCCGGCCGCGCCTGCGAGAAGAAGGAGAAGTCCTCCGCCGTAAGCAGCGGCTGCTGTTTCTCCCAGCGCTCGATCAGCGGGGCGACGCGGGCGACCAGCGCTTCGTCGTTGATGACCGGCGGGTAGTAGCAGTGCTGCGCATAGCCCACCTTTACATGGTAGACGGAGGCCACCGCCTGCGCCGCGCGCCGGAACTCCTTTGTCAGCTCCTCCTGCAGGCGCGCGTCGTACGAGCGCAGTATGCCCTCCAAGATCCCTTCGTCCGCCACGATGTTGCGCAGATTCCCCGCCGCCATGCGGCCAAAGGTCAGCACCGCGGGGGAAGTGGGCGGCACGGCGCGCGTCATGTAGGTCTGCAGCGCAAGGTAGGTCTGCGCCACGGCCGCGGCGGCGTCCGCGCCCAGGTTCGGCATCGCGCCGTGGGCGCGCGCGCCGGTAAACGTCAAGTCAAACTCGGTGTTTGCCGCCATCACGCCGCCGGGCGAGAGGGCGATGACCCCCTTGTCCACCTGCGGCATCAGGTGAAAGCCGAACACCGCGCATACGTGCGGGTCCTCCAGCGCGCCCTGCGCCACCATGCGCTCCGCGCCGCCCGTGGTCTCCTCCGCCGGCTGAAAGAGCAGCACCACGTCCACGCCCAGGCGCCCGCTGTCGCGCAGTTCCGCCGCGATGCGGGACAGCGCCAGCAGCGCGGACATGTGCCCGTCGTGGCCGCAGGCGTGCATCATGCCCTTGTGCCGGCTCGGGTAGGGGTAGATGCTGTTCTCCGTCACCGGCAGGGCGTCGATGTCGGCGCGGAAGGCCAGGGCCGGGGCGCCCGCCCGGCCGCAGCGGTAGACGAACTTCCAGCCCGTGCCGGCCAAACTCCGCGCGCTGTCCGGGCGCGTCTCCTCCACCGCGCGGGCGATGTAGGCGCTGGTCTCCCGCTCCTCGTTGCCCATCTCCGGGATGGCGTGCAGGTCGCGCCTCCACTGCCGGATGCGCGTCAATAGCTCTTCTTGCGTCATGGCACACTCCTTTTGCGCCCCGCGGCGCAACCAAATCTGCCCCCTATTATAGCATATCCCCGCCGCAGCGACAACGCCGCGCGCGGAATTTCTCCCTTCCCGTCCACGGGGGAGGGGTGTGGCGGCGGCAAGGGGGGAGCGGGCTTGCGCCCTTCTCCCCCCCCTGCCGCCGCCACGGTTGCGGGGACTTCGCCCCGCAACCCGCGCGCGTCCAAAGTGCCCGTTCCTGGGGGATTCGGCTTCGCCGACAGGCCCCCGTTTTCCC
>CALWKN010000182.1 GCA_944381265.1 uncultured Clostridia bacterium | reverse complement strand
AAGGGCACAGGGGGTTCCGGAGGGGGCGAAGCCCCTGGAGGGCCGGACAGGCCGAAGGCTTGGTAGGCGCGGAACCCCGGGCCGCCGCAGGCGGCACGGGGCGCAGGCGGATGTCACTCGAAAAAATGCAAACTTGCATTTTTTCGAAGCGTGTCGACTTTGTCGACACGCTCACAGGCCCTCTCCGCCTCGGAGAGGGCCTGTTCTTTATGCGCAGGGCTCACAGACGAACACCGCGACGGAGCGCGGCGCAAGGCGCAGGCGCGCGCCGTCCCAACAGCGTCCGTGCCGGAAGGGATCGGGGCAGGCGGTGTCCAGCACAAGGCGCCAGCGCTGTCCCACGGGCGGCGTGGGCAGCGTCTGCTCGTGCGCCTCCCAGTGGGCGTTGACGGCCAGGAACACGGCCTCGTCCGCCGTGTCCGCCGCGTTGCGCCCGGCAAAGAGCACGCCGATCTGCCGCGCCTCGTACTCCGTCTGCGCGTTCCAGGCCGCGCCGTTGTGGAAGGAGACGTCCGGCCAGCCGCAGCGCGATGGCGATGTGCGCCCGCGCAGCACCGGATGCGCCTTGCGAAAGGCGATCATCTCCCGGACAAAATCGTGCAGATCGCGGTGCTTCTCCAGATCCCGCCAGTCCAAATAGGAGATCTCGTTGTCCTGGCAATAGGCGTTGTTGTTGCCGAACTGGGAGTTCCCGAACTCGTCCCCGGCCAGGAACATCGCCGCGCCGCGGCTGCACAGCAGCACGGCAAAGGCGTTGCGCCGCATCTGCGCCCGCAGCGCCAGCACGTCGGGGTCGTCCGTCTCCCCTTCCGCGCCGCAGTTCCAGCTGTGGTTGTCGTTGGCGCCGTCGGTATTGCCCCAGCCGTTGTCCTCGTTGTGCTTGCCGTTGTAGGCGTACAGATCGTAGAGCGTAAAGCCGTCGTGGCAGGTGAGGAAGTTGACGGAGGCGTTCTGTCGCCTGTCGGGCGGATAGAGGTCGGGCGAGCCGATGATGCGCTGCAGCGCCGCCGCGGAAGTCCCCGCGTCGCCCTTGAGGAAGCGGCGCAGGTCGTCGCGGTAGCGGCCGTTCCACTCGGCCCAGCGGTTCCAGGCGGGGAAGGAGCCGACCTGGTAGAGCCCGCCCGCGTCCCAGGCCTCGGCGATGAGCTTGACGTGCCCGAGGATCGGGTCAAAGGCCAGGCTCTCCAGCAGCGGCGGCTCCGCCAGGGGGCGGCCGTCCTCGTCGCGCCCGAGGATGGAGGCCAGGTCGAAGCGGAAGCCGTCCACGCGGTACTCCACCACCCAGTGGCGCAGACAGTCGAGCAGGAATTCCCGCACCATCGGGTGGTTGCAGTTGAGCGTGTTGCCCACGCCGGAAAAGTTGTAGTACTTGCCGTCCGGCGTGAGCATGTAGTAGACGTTGTTGTCCAGGCCCTTGAAGCTGAAGAAGGGGCCGCGCTCATTGCCCTCGGCCGTGTGGTTGAGCACCACGTCCAATATCACGTCGATGTGCAGGGCGTTGCAGGCGCGCACGAGCTCCTTGAGCTCCTCGCCCTCGTGCCCCACCTCCGCCTGCGCGGCGTAGGCCGTGTTCGGCGCGAAGAAGCACACCGTGTTGTAGCCCCAGTAGTTGAGCAGCTCGCGCCCGTTCACCTCGCGCCGGCCGTCCGTCTCGTCAAACTCGAACACGGGCATCAGCTCCAGGGCGTTGACGCCCAGGTCCTTCAGGTAGGGGAGCTTCTCCATCAGCCCGGCAAACGTGCCGGGGCAGCGCACGCCGGCGCTCTCGTGCCGGGTGAAGCCGCGCACATGCGCCTCGTAGATGATCAGATCCTGGAAGGGCACGCGCGTATCCCGATAGCCGCTCCAATCAAAGCGGTCCCGCACCACGCGCGCGCGGTAGCGGCCGCTGCCGCCCTGCGGCGCGCCCCAGACGCTCTGCCCCGTGACCGCGCGGGCGTAAGGGTCCAGCAGGTACTGCGTCTTGTCAAAGAGCAGGCCGCGCGCCGGGTCCCAGGGCCCGTCCACGCGGTAGGCGTACTCCGTGTCCTCTATCTCCAGTCCGAACACCGTCATGGAAAACACATGGCCGATGCGGCAGTCCTCCGGGAAGGGCAGCACGGCGTAGGGCTCCTTCTCCCGCGGGCGGAACAGGCAGAGCTCGCATTGCGTCGCCCCAAGCGAGGCCACGGTAAAGCTCACGCCCCCGGGCACGGGCGTGGCCCCGCGCACGCGGAACAGCCCCGGCCCCACGGCAAACCCGCCGATGCGGTGCATCTCCGGCATGAAGGTCGCCTCCTTTTGCTGCATACGCGATCATATAGCAAAAGCATCCGAAACTGTCGTTTTCGGATGCTTTTTCCTGGCGGAGAAGCCGGGATTTGAACCCGGGCGACGGTATCCCGTCCTACTCCCTTAGCAGGGGAGCCCCTTCGGCCTCTTGGGTACTTCTCCATACAAGCCGTGGATATGGTTGGCGGAGAGAGAGGGATTCGAACCCCCGGTGCCTTGCGACATCACTGGTTTTCAAGACCAGCTCCATAAACCACTCGGACATCTCTCCGCGTGTAGGCCCTTGGGTTCCACCCCGATGCCGCGACCTGCGACTTGGATAGTATACCAAGTCGCGGGCAGAAAGTCAACAGCTTTTTCCGCGCCGCGGCGATACATACGACAAAAGCCCGAAACGGCGTCGGGCTTTTCCTGGTAGCGGCGAACAGATTTGAACTGCTGACACTTCGGGTATGAACCGAATGCTCTGGCCAACTGAGCTACGCCGCCAAATGGTTGCGGGGGTGGGATTTGAACCTCACGACCTCCGGGTTATGAGCCCGACGAGCTACCAAACTGCTCTACCCCGCGATAACTGCGCTTCCGGTTTCCCGGGCGACGATATATAGTATAGCGCCCCTTCCGCTTTCTGTCAAGGGGTTTTTGCAAATTTTTTGTGCGCCGCTTTTTCCGCGCTGTGGTATACTCTTTCTTAAAGAACTACGCTGCAAAGGAGTCGAGCAACCATGCCGCTTTTCACTCGCTACGCGCGCCTGCTGCTGCGCACCGGACTGGACCTGCAAAAAGGCCAGACGCTTCTCATCAACGCCGACATCGAGGCTGCGCCTTTGGTGCGGGCGCTGACGGAAGAGGCCTACCAGATGGGCGCCAAAGAGGTGCAGCTCAACTGGTCGGACGAGGCCTGCGACCTTGCCCGCCTGCTCTACCAGAAAGAAGAGGACCTCACCTCCATCGCGCCCTGGGAAGCGGAGCGCTACAACGCGCCCTCGCGCGGCGGCTGCGCCTACCTGCGCCTGTACAGCGAGGACCCGCAGGGCTTCTCCGGCGTGCCGGCCGCGCGCCAGGCCCTGCGCCGCAACGCCTTCTCCGCCGCCACCAAGGAGGCGCAGCGCTGCCGCGCCACGGGCGTCTCCCCCTGGCTGGCGGCGGCCTACCCGGGGGCAGGCTGGGCCGCTCTCGTCTTCCCGGACAAGACGGCGCAGGAGGCGCAGGAGGCCCTCTGGCAGGCGATACTCTCCGCCACGCGCGCCGACGCGCCCGACCCCGACGCCGCCTGGCGCGCCCACCAGCAGGACCTTTCCCGCCGCACCGAATGGCTGAACGCGCACGCCTTCACCGCCTTCCACTATGAGAACGCGCTGGGCACGGACTTCACCGTCGGCATGCCGGAAGGCCAGCTCTGGGCCGGGGGCCGCTCCTACACGCGCGAGGGCCGCGCCTACATCCCCAATATGCCCACCGAGGAGGTCTTCTGCGCCCCGCACCGCCTGAAGGCCGAAGGGCGCCTCGTGGCCTCCCTGCCCCTCTCCCACGGCGGCAGCCGCGTAGAGGACTTCTCCTTCACCTTCCGCGACGGCGCGGTCGCGGACTTCGCCGCCCGCGTCGGCGCCGAGACGCTGGAGTCGATCCTTTCCACCGACGAGGGCGCGCGCCGCCTGGGCGAGATCGCCCTGATCCCGGCGGACTCCCCCATCGCCCGCATGGGCCTGCTCTTCTACAACACGCTCTTTGACGAGAACGCCTCCTGCCACTTCGCCCTGGGCCGCGGCTACGCCGAGTGCGTGCGCGGCGGCGAAGCCTTAAGCGAGGAAGCGCTGCTCGATGCCGGCGTCAACCAGTCGCTGACGCACGTGGACTTCATGGTCGGCACGGAAGACCTGCGCATCGAGGGGCTCACCGCCTCCGGCCGCAGCGTCCCCGTCTTTGCCAACGGCGTCTGGGCCTTCTAAGGCCCGGGGGCCGCGGCGTGCAGCCCGTCTTCTGTATTAAAAGACGGTAAACATGCGCCCGCGGCCCCTTTTTCGTGTAAAATAGGAGGAAGCGGGAAACGCAAGACGAGGAGGAATGGTTCTGCGATGAAGACGCTTCCCTACGACAAGGCGAAGGTCGAGGAGATCCTGAAGACCTATCCCACGCCCTTCCACATCTACGACGAGGCGGGCATCGTCGCCGCGGCGCAGCGCCTGCAGCGCGCCTTCCAGTGGAATGCCGGCTATAAAGAATATTACGCGGTCAAGGCCTGCCCAAACCCTGCCATACTGCGCCTGCTGCACGATCATGGCTGCGGCATGGACTGCTCCAGCTATACGGAGCTGATGCTCTGCGAGGCCCTGGGCATCACGGGCGAGGACATCATGTTCTCCTCCAACGACACCCCGGCCGAGGAGGTCCGCTACGCCCGCCGCCTGGGCGCGTGCGTCAACCTGGACGACTTTTCCCACATCGACTTTCTGCGGGACAACGGCGGCATCCCGGAGACGATCTGCCTGCGCTACAACCCCGGCGGCGAGTTCCGCCTAGGCAATACGATCATGGGCAACCCCGGCGACGCCAAGTACGGCATGACGCGCGAGCAGATCTTTGCCGGCGTCAAAAAGCTGCGCGCCTACGGCGCCAAGCGCTTCGGCCTGCACGCGTTCCTCGCCTCCAACACCACGGACGGCGCCTACTACCCGACGCTGGCCGCCGAGCTCTTCCGCCTGGCGGCGGAACTGCACCGCGCGCTCGGCGCCGAGATCGCCTTTGTCAACCTCTCCGGCGGCGTGGGCATCCCCTACCGGCCGGAGGAACCGGAGGCCGACATACTCGCCGTCGGCCGCGGCGTGCGCAAGGCCTATGAGGAGATCCTGCTGCCCGCCGGGCTTGACCACGTGGCCATCAAGACCGAGCTTGGCCGCTGGATGACCGGCCCCTACGGCTCCCTCGTGGCCCGCGTGCTGCACAAGAAGGACACCTACAAGCAGTACGTCGGCCTGGACGCCTGCGCCGCCAACCTGATGCGCCCGGCCATGTACGGCGCCTACCACCACATCACGGTGCTGGGCAAGGAAAACGCGCCCTGCGACCACGTCTACGATGTCACCGGCTCCCTGTGCGAGAACAACGACAAGTTCGCCGTGGACCGCCCGCTGCCGGAGATCGAGATCGGCGACCTCGTCGCCATACACGACACCGGCGCGCACGGCTTTGCCATGGGCTATAACTACAACGGCAAGCTGCGCTCGGCGGAGCTTCTGCTGCACAGCAATGGCGAAGTGGAGCTGATCCGTCGCGCCGAGACCCCGGCGGACTATTTCGCCACGCTGGACATCCACCACCTCTTTTAAGTCACCGTCTGGAAGGGAGGACGAGCCATGTCCCGACGCGCGCGCAAGCTTTCGCTGCTCCTGTTGCTGCTCCTTCTGCCGCTGCTCCTGAGCGGCTGCCTGCCGGGCCTTGCCGCCTACACGCCCGAGCACCCCGCCGGCTTTCTCAACGGCGTGGTGCACGGCTGGTTTGCCCCCGTCTCCCTGATCCTGGAGCTCATCGGGATGGACGTGACGATGTTTGCGCCCGTCAACACGGGCCTTACCTATGAGTTGGGATTCTACATGGCCGTCATCAGCGGATTTGGCGGCCTGGCGCTGTGCCGTCGGCGCAAGTAGGTCCCGCGCCGAATCTGGAAAGGAGAGAATGCCGGATGCAGAAGATCACCATGTTCACCATGGCGAGCTGCCCCTACTGCCGAGCCGCCCACCGCTGGATGGAGGAGCTGCTGGACGAGTATCCGGAGTACAACGACATCGAGCTCACCGTCATAGACGAAACGGAGCACCCGGAGATCGCCGACCGCTACGACTACTATTACGTCCCCACCTATTACGTCGGGCGCGACAAGGTGCACGAGGGCGTGGCCACCAAGGAGAAGGTACACCGCGTCTTTGAGCGCGCCCTGCGCGCCTGAACCCGGCAAAACCGCACGATGCGCGTTTTTCGCTTGCGTTCCCGGCGCGGTGATGGTATGATGAAGATACTGGAATATTCCGGCCGCGGGGCGCTCTGTCCCGAAAGGGGGACTGCCCCGGCCGGCGGCCTTTGGAGGAAGATCGTGAAAGCCAACGATAGAGAATCCCGTTTTGACGTGCTGACCGAGCTGCATCTGCGCCCGGTCTCCGCCGCCTTCAACCAGATCCGCTACTGGAGCGCCCTGGACGACCCCGCGGCCGAGAAGTGGGACTACGTCTCCCACTACACCCGTACCGAGCGTCGGGAGATGGGGCGGGGCACGGGCGCGGGCTTCAACGTGCGGCCACTGCTGGTCGGTGCGCTGATCCTGCTGCTGCTCATCGGCGTGGGCACGGGCGGCTATCTGGCCTGGCCCTATCTGGAAGGCCAGCTCAGCGCCCTGGGCGCGGGCGCCGGCCAGGAGATCCAGGTCGTCACCGGCTACATGGTGCATCTGGGCTCGCGCGACCTTGGCGTCGTGCAGGATCGGGCCGCGGTGGAGAACTTCATCAGCTCCTGGCTGGCGCAGAAGAACGCCCAGAGCGACATCGTCTACCGCATCGCCCAGGAGATCACCTACGAAGAAGTCCGCGTCGACGCCGCCTACTGCGCCACCCCCGAAGAAGTCGAGTCCGCCTTCGTCAAGCACGCCACCCTCGACCTCGCCTGA
>CALWKN010000181.1 GCA_944381265.1 uncultured Clostridia bacterium | reverse complement strand
GTCCTTTATGGAGGTAGAGGCGTAGCCGCTGTGGGAAAAGCGGCGGCGGGCCGAAGTGTAGAGCGCCTTCTGCGTTTCGACGCCGTTGCGGTAGACAGGCATGACCACCCTCCTTCCCGTGCGCCCTACAAAGCGCACTTGTGCATTCATTTTTAAGTCTATCATATTTTCCACGCCTTGTAAAGCAAGCCGGTTCATAATTCCGTCACAAAACGCATTTCGTAAAAAATGATGTTGACAATGAAGCTTTTTCCATGTTACACTAGATGGGGTTGAAGTTGTACCATTGCGAAAACATGGGCGGGACTTCAACAATTAAGGGGGGAGGAACGTGAGCCTCTACCGCGAAAAGCGGCGGCGCGACCGCCCCCGGCAGAGCGGGGAGCAGGCGGAAGCCCAGCGCCTGTACCAGGCGATTTGCCGCAGCGCCGCCACGGAACACGCCCCCCGCACCGACCCCGTCTACGCCTTGAGCGCCGGCTTTGCCCAGGTCTTCGACCTGGTGGGCAGGCAGCGCGCGGCGGAGCGGATGGGGAGAGAGACGAGTGCCCCATGCGGCGCGGACATGCGCCCCTATGTGCGCGGCGAGGAAGAGGGCTTTCTGCAGCGCTACGCCGCCTACGCCTTTCGCGGCGGGGAGATGGCCGGCGCGATCCTGCGCGGCCGGGGCGAGATGATGCTCTTTGCCTGCCTGCGCCGCGCCGGAGGGCACGGCTTCCCGCAGACGGAGGCGCGCCGCCGCCTGGACGAACTGGCTGACGAGCGGCCCGCGCCGCAGTCCGGCGCGCGCGCCCGCTTTAACGCGGACGAGAAAAGCGCCGTGGCCGTGACGCTTGAGGCGACCACCGCCGCGACGCGCGCGCTCTCCGGCCTGCACAAGGCCGCCCTGCTGCTCGAAGGCCAGGGCGTGCACACGCTGCGCGAGGCCTTTCCCTTCCTCTTTATGGAGGAGGATCGGCAGCTCGTTGCGGCGCTGTCGGAGAAGCGGCGCGCGCTGCCGCCGGGCAGTGCGCAGGGGCGCCTGGTGGACCGCGCGCTGCAAAAGGCGCGGGCGGTGCTGCAGAAGAAGCGGCAGATGCGCCAGGAATTCCTGACGCGCCTGGAGCGGATGCTCTCGAGCGCGCGGGCGGCGGAGGCGCTCTTTGCCGCCATGCTGCGGGAGGACGAGCCGGGCGAAAGCGCGGCGGCGCTCCCGCCGGACGAGGGGGAGCCGAAGACGAGCGATGCTGGAACAAAGGCAGGAGAAGCAGGCGCAAAGACAGGAAGCGCAGCAGCAGGAAGAAGCCCTGGCTAAGGTGCGCGAGGCGTCGCAGGCGGCGCTGGCCGCGCGCGCGGCCGCCGCGGTGCGCGTAGACCGCGCCGCGCTCAGCCCGCAGGCCCTGCGCGCCCTGGCGCTGCACGTCGGCAACTCGGCGGTGCTGCGCTGCATGGAGAGGTGCCGGGACCTGGTCCCGCCGGAGCGCCTGCCGCAGGACTTCCCGGAAGACCTGCAGGAGCTGCCGGAGGAGGACCTCCCGCAGACAGGCCCCGCCCTGCCCGCCGCGGAGGCGCTGGATGCGCTGGAGATCCCTTACGCGCGCAGGGGCGCGGAGTTCTATTACGAAGCCGGGATCGCGCCCGCCGTGCTGCGCTGCGGCAAGGGGCGCTATGCCCTCTACGCGCGCGTTGCCCCGGGCGGGTGCGCCGCGCGCTGCAACGAGATCAACCGGATGCTGGGCGACGGCTGCCTGGTCCTTGCACAGGACGGATGCGCGGTCCTCAAGCAGACGATCTATATCGAGGACGATTGGGGTGCCCTGTGGGCGCTCAAGGCCGCACTCCGGCGGCAGGAAGCCCTCGTCGGCCAGGCCCTAAAGGCGCTGACCGAAACACCATAACCGATGCTTGCGGGCGTCCCTTCGTCGGAAGCGGGGAGGCCCAAGAGATACAGACGGCGCGAAAAGGGCCGGGGGAACGCTTCCCCTCGCGTTTCGCGCCGCGAAAAAATCAAAGGCGAGAGGAGGACTCTGATCCACGTCAGATGCCGCGGGTCAGAAACGAACATGCCAGAATATCTTTCCCCCGGTGTATACGTCGAAGAATTTGACTCCGGTGCGGTGCCCATGGAGGCGGTCAGCACCTCGACGGCAGGTTTCATCGGCATGGCGATGCGCGGTCCCGTCATCGGCAAGCCGCAGCTCGTGACCAGCTTTGCAGACTATCAGCGCACCTACGGCGGCTATCTTTCCGAGGCCAAGTACGGGGACAAGCGCTTCCTGCCCTACGCGGTGGAGCAGTTCTTCCTCAACGGCGGCGCCCGCGCCTTCGTCATGCGCGTCGCGCCCGAGGACGCCAAGCCCGCTTCCGCTTCCGCCGGGCGGCTGACGTTCACCGCCGCCAACCCCGGCCTGTGGGGCAACGCCATCCGCGTCATCGTGGAGCCCGCCTCCAAGGCCCGAACCCAGGTCTACGACAAGGTGGCCGACAACGCCCTGAAGGTCAAGTCCTGCGACGGCTTCAACGCCGGCGACGTGGTCGAGCTCTTTGACGGCAAGGCTTCCGCCTACGCGGTGATCAAGTCCTCTCAGGACAACATCATCGTCTTTGACGCGCCCGTCACCGCCGACGTCGTGGACAAGAACCTGCGCCCGACAAAGTACATCCGCACCGCGGAGATCAAGGTCACCGTCAAGTACGAGGACGCCGCCGAGGAGTATGACGGCGTGTCCTTCAACGCGGAGGCCTCCAACTACATCGTCTCCCGCATGCAGAAGAGCGAGCTGGTGAAGGTCGCCGTCTCCGCCGCCGCTCCCGCTGCCAAGCCCGCCCCCGCGCCCGCAAAGGGCAAGGACGGCAAGGAAGAGCCCGCGGCGCCCGCCCAGGCGCCTGCTTCCGGCGTGGTCTCTCCCTTCGCTTCCGTCGGCGGCAAGGGCGGCATGCTGCTCGTCTCCCTGGACAACGGCTCGGACGGCAACATCGCCGGCGTCACCGCGGCCGACTACATCGGCGTGGACAACGGCCCCGGCAAGCGCACCGGCATCCAGGCGTTCCTGGAGAACAGCGTCGTCTCCATCATGGCCGTGCCCGGCGTCACCGACGCCGACGTCCAGCTCTCCCTGGTCGCGCACTGCGAGAACCTGAAGTCCCGCTTTGCCGTGCTGGATATGCCGCTGACCGCCACGAAGGTGGACGAGCTGCTGGAGCAGCGCGACATCTTTGACTCGAGCTACGCGGCGCTCTATCACCCCTGGCTGGAGTGCTTTGACGCGCTGGCCAAGCGCAGCGCCTACATGCCGCCCTCCGGCGCGGTGATGGGCATCTACGCCCGCTGCGACATCGAGCGCGGCGTGCACAAGGCCCCGGCCAACGAGGTCGTGCGCGGCTGCACCGGCCTTTCCACCCCCTACAACGAGAGGGAGCAGGACCTGCTCAATCCCCAGGGCGTCAACCTGATCCGCGCCTTCACCGGCCGCGGCATCCGCGTCTGGGGCGCGCGCACGGCGTCCTCTAACGCGCTGTGGAAGTACGTCAACGTCCGCCGTCTCTTCATCTACACCGAGGAGACCATCCGCGCCAACACCAACTGGGTCGTCTTTGAGCCCAACAGCGAGGCGCTCTGGTCCCGCGTCCGCCGCACGGTGGAGCTGTTCCTGGCCTCGATGTGGCGCAGCGGCGCGCTGGCGGGCACCTCGCCCTCCGAAGCGTTCTTCGTCGAGATCGGCCGCACGACCATGACGCAGGACGACATCGACAACGGCCGGCTGATCTGCAACATCGGCATTGCGCCGGTCAAGCCTGCGGAGTTCGTGATCTTCCGCATCACGCAGCACACCGCGGAGGCCGGCGGCGAGTAAAATCAGGTGCCAATACGCGCATCGGAAAGGACGAGTTAGCTTATGTCAGAAATTCGCTATCCTTATAGAACGTTCCGATTTGAAGTGGAGATCGACGGCGTGACCCGCGCGGGCTTCTCCGAGGTCTCCGGCTTCGACCTCAACGTCGACGTCGTGGAGTACCGCGAGGGCAACGACCTGCGCAATACCCCCCGCAAGCTGCCGGGCCTGACCAAGTACGGCAACATCACGCTGCGCTGGGGCCTCGTCGGCGACTTTGAGTTCCTGGACTGGATCTACTCCGTGGCGGCCAGCGAGCAGGCGGGCCCCACCGGCATCGAGCGCAAGAACGTCACCGTGCGCCTGATCGACGACGCCGGCAACCCCGGCCCGGAGTGGCTGATCATCAACGCCTGGCCCTGCCGCTATTCCATCCCCGACTTCAACGCCCTCTCCGCGGAAGTGGCGGTGGAGTCCATTGAACTGGCGCACGAGGGCCTGGCCCGCGTCGCCACGGGCGAGGACGCCGGCACGGCTTCCGAGGTCTGATCCGCCCCGCGCGCCGCGCCGCTCATCCTCATCAAAGACGGTGAACTGACATTGACTGCGGTACGGCAGGCACGGGCAAGGTGCTTGCCGTACTGTTTTCCATTTGCTATACTATTCTGGAATACCATTCGGGAAACGAGGTTGGAAACGATATGCAGACCGAATTTGAGTTCACGCTGCCCAAGGGCTATGTCGACGGGGAGGGCAATGTGCATCGCCAGGGCGTGATGCGCCTGGCCACCGCGGCCGACGAGATCCTGCCGCTGAAGGACCCCCGCGTCCAGCAGAACGGCGGCTATCTCTCCATCATACTCCTCTCGCGCGTGGTGACAAAGCTGGGCACGCTGCCCTCGATCTCCACCCGCGTCATCGAGAACCTCTTTACCGTGGACATCGCCTATCTGCAGGACCTCTACCAGCGCATCAACATGGAAGACGTGCCCGCCTACCACATCACCTGCCCCAAGTGCGGGGAGACCTTCGAGGTGCCGCTGGATTTTTTGACCGAACAGGCCTGATCCTCTATCCCGCCGACAGGCTCTATGAGGAGATGGCCTTCCTGGGGTACTACATGCACTGGTCGCACGAGGAACTGATGAACCTCGACCACAAGGAGAGGCGGCGCTGGTGCAAGGAAGTCTCCAAGATCAACAAGAAAATCAGCGGCACGCCGGAAAACGTGTTTGACCGCGTCTAAACAAAGGGGGGATTGCGCATGGCCGCTTCGCCGCAGCAGACAAAGGGCACGCGCGCCTACTATTACCAGAGCTTCCGCTTCAAGGTCGAGATCGACGGCGTGCTCTCGGCCGCCTTTGCGCGCGTCTACGGCGTGGGCATGCGCGTGGAGACGGCGCCCTACCGCGTGGGCACGGACGCCTCCACTTCCGTCACCGACATCCCCGGCCTGACCTCCTACGACCACGTCACGCTCGAGCGCGGCGTCGTGGGCGACTACGACATGGTGGACTGGATCTTCTCCGTCTGCTCCGACGGCAACCGCCCCACCGGCAGCCGCATGCGCCGCCAGGTGACGCTCACCGTCATCCGTCCCGACGGCTCGGACGGCCCGCGCTGGTTCCTCGGCGACGCCCTGCCCGTGGCCTACATGCTCTCCTCCTTCGAGAGCCAGAGCGGCGAGGTGCTGCTGGAGACGCTGGAGCTGAGCTGCGGCAGCATCTCCCGCGAGCGCGACGAGCAGAGCGCCCTGTGGTTCGAGAGCGACGACGCGCAGTCCTTGCGCCAAAGACAGGATAGGCAGAGGGGAGGGAGAGCATGAGCCAGCTCGGCGCGCCGCTTCCCTCCTGCTGCTTTGCCGTGCGCATCGGCGCGGATCTCCTGGGCAGCTTCACCTCCGTCTCCGGCATCTCGCACGAGATCGAGATGGAGACGTTTGAAGAAGGCGGGCGCAACACCGGCCCCCTCTTCTTCCCCAAAGGCCCCACCGCCCAGCGCCTGACGCTGGAGCGCGGCCTGGTCTTTGCCGACACCTACAACCTCTGGATGGCCGCCGCGCTCACCGGCAGCTACACCAAGCTCATGGGCACCATCGAGCTGTACGACATGCAGGGAACGCTGCAGCACATGTGGACCATCAGCGAGGCCTATCCGGTGCGCATCGAAGGCCCGACGCTCAACGCCATGAGCACCGAGATCGCCATAGAGCGCATCGAGATCCTGCACACCGGCATACTGCAGCTCGTTTGAACCAAGATTTTGAAAAAGGAGGGGCATTTCCTCCATGCGCAAGGACATTTCCCGCGTAAAGACGCCGTCGCCCACGCTCGGCAAGCTCGCCCGGCTGCGCGAGATGCGCGCCCCCGACCCGCGCCCGCGCCTCGGCCTGGCCGACTTTGGCGAGCGCATCGCCGCGCGCGCGCTCCGGCGCGACAGCCGCGCCTGGCGCCGCTTTTCGCTGGAATACCTGATGGAGGACGAGGCGGGGGAGAAGGCGCCGCAGACCGCCCCCGCCGCGGGCGCGCCCTGGAATCTCGACGTGCTCTTCCAGAT
>CALWKN010000180.1 GCA_944381265.1 uncultured Clostridia bacterium | reverse complement strand
AATCTGGTAGGCAGGGTATGCGCACTATGGGGAGAGCGCCGCCCGCTCCTTCTCTCGTTATTCGGCTTCGCCCCCTCGCCCCCCTTGCGCACCCCCGCCATCCTTTCAGAATCAAGTTTCCTTGATTCTGGAAGGATGGCTGTCGGCGCAGCCGGTCCTCTTCGTTCTCGCTCGGGGGCGGCTGCGGCTTCCCCCGACACACCCTCGGGACGCGCGCCCCGCCACGTCCCCCTTCCCGCCGACTACTCGTCCAGCCACTCGCCCTCAAAGGCGATGGCCGCGGGGCCGGTCATGTACACGCGCCCGTCGCGCGCGTCCCACTCGATGCGCAGGTCCCCGCCGCGCAGGTGCACGATTAGCTCCCGCGCCGACGCGCGCCCGCTGTACATCGCCGCCACCGCCGCGGCGCAGGCGCCCGTGCCGCAGGCCAGCGTCTCGCCCGAGCCGCGCTCCCAGACGCGCATCTCCAAACTGCCATCGGCGCGCAGGCGGACAAACTCCGCGTTCACCCGCTCCGGGAAGAGGGGAGAGCGCTCGATCGGCGGCCCGAGCCGGGCAAGGTCCAGCCCCGCGACGTCCTCTTCCACGAACACCACCGCGTGCGGGTTGCCCATGCTAAGGCACACGGCCCGCGCCGTACCCTCGCCAAAGGGCACTTCCACGTCCTGCGGCGCGGCGGCGCGCACCGGGATCCGCTCGGCGTCAAAGACGGGCGCGTCCATCTCCGCCCGCAGCGCCCCTATGCGCCCGTCCGCCCCCCGCAGCGCCGTGACCGCGCGCAGACCGGCGCGCGTCTCGATGCGCACCACGTCCCCCGCGCAGCGCTCCGGGTGGCGCAGCAGCATGTAGTAGGCGATGCAGCGGATCGCGTTGCCGCACATCCGCCCCTCCGAGCCGTCGGCGTTGTACATCCGCATCCGGCAGTCGGCGTTTTCGCTCCGCTGTATGCAGATCAGCCCGTCGGCGCCTATGCCGAAGTGGCGGTCGCTCACGCGCCGGGCCAGATCTCCCGCGTCCCGCGGCCCGGGGTAGAGGAACTCGTCGATGTAGACGTAGTCGTTCCCCAGGCCCTGCATCTTGACAAAATGCACGCGTCCGCCCTCCTTACAGCAGCGGCACGCCCGCCACGGCAAAGCGCTCCACCACGTCCGAGGGCCAGAGCGCGCACTGCACCTCGCCAATGTGCGCCTTGCCCAGCAGCAGCATGCACAGCCGACTCTGGCCGATGCCGCCGCCGATGGTCAGCGGCAGCCGCCCGTCGATGAGCGCGCTGTGGAAGGGGAGAGAGGCCCGCGCCATCTGCCCGGATGCCGAGAGCTGGGAGAGCATGGACTCGGCGTCCACGCGGATGCCCATGGAGGAGATCTCCAGGCGCGTGTCCAGCGCCTTGTGGTAGTAGACCAGATCGCCGTTGAGCGACCAGTCGTCATAGTCCGGCGCGCGGCCGTCGTGCGGCAGGCCGGAAGCGAGCGGCCAGCCGATGCCGATGAAGAAGGCCGCCCCGTGCTCGCGCACGAAGACCTCCTCGCGCTGCTGCGGCGCCAGGTCCGGGTAGCGCGCCTCCAGATCCGCCGTGGAGAGGAAGGCCACCTCTTCCGGCAGCTCCACGTCGATCTCCGGGAAGGCGGCGCGCAGTTTTTTCAGCGTGTTGTACAGCGCCGTGTGGATGGCGCGCACCGTGTCCTTCAGGTACTCCAGGTTCCGGTCCTTGCGGCGGATCACCTTCTCCCAGTCCCACTGATCGACGTAGAGGGAGTGGAAGTTGTCCGTGATCTCGTCGCGGCGGATGGCGTTCATGTCCGTGTACAGCCCGCGCCCCTCGGGATAGCCGTAGCGCCCGAGCGCGTAGCGCTTCCACTTGGCCAGGGACTGCACCACCTGCACGGCGATGCCCGGCTGCTCCTTGATGTCAAACTCCACCGGCCGCTCCACGCCGTTTAAGTCGTCGTTCAGGCCCGTCGCCTTGTCCACGAACAGCGGCGCCGAGACGCGCGAGAGGTTGAGCGCCGCGGCAAGCTCCGCCTCAAAATCGTCCTTGGCCTGCTTGATGGCCAGCTGCGTGTGGTAAAGGTCGAGCGTCGGCCGATAGCCGTCGGGGAGGAAATGCGTGTTTTCCATGGCGAATCCGCTCCTTGCTGTTCCAAGAGAATGGGCGAAAAGCGTTTTTTTCGCCCGGAGGAAAAATCTATACGCGTATAACTATACCGTCCCCGAGCGCTTTTTGCAAGTTTTTTTTCCGCAGATCCCCCCTTTCGCTTGCGCGAAGTTTGTGTTACACTGTTCCTATCCCAAACACACATATCCCGAAGGGAGAGTGACTTTGCATGATCGCAAGAACCGCACCCATGGGCTGGAACTCCTGGAACACGTTCGGCGCCAACATCAACGAGGCGCTCGTGCGCCAGATGGCCGACGTCATGGTCGAAAAGGGCTACCGCGACGCCGGGTACGAGTACCTGGTCATAGACGACTGCTGGTCCCTGCGCGAGCGCGGCGCCGACGGCCGCCTCGTGCCCGATCCGGAGAAGTTCCCAAGCGGCATGAAGGCCGTGGCGGACTATGTACACGCAAAGGGCCTTAAGTTCGGCATGTACTCCTGCGCGGGCGTTCGCACCTGCGCCGGCTACCCGTCCAGCTTTGACCACGAGTTCGTCGACGCCGCCACATTCGCCGAGTGGGGCGTGGACTTCCTCAAGTACGACTTCTGCAACTTCCCCGCCAACGGCGACTGCAAGATGCGCTACCAGACCATGAGCATGGCGCTCAAGGCCACCGGGCGCGAGATCCTCTTCTCCGCCTGCAACTGGGGCCAGCAGGAGCCCTGGCACTGGATGCGCTCCATCGGCGCGCACATGTACCGCTCCACCGGCGACATCATGGACAATTTCGCCTCCTTCACCAATATCGTCAAGTCCCAGCTGCCCAACTTCTGCGACAGCGGCAACTACTGCTTCGACGACATCGACATGCTCACCGTCGGCATGTACGGCAAGGGCAACGTCGGCCTCGGCCGCGTGTGCACGGACGAGGAGTACCGCATGCAGTTCGCGCTCTGGTGCATGCTCTCCGCCCCGCTCATGATGGGCGGCGACCTTCGCAGCATGAATCCGTACTGCGAAAAGCTCATGCTCAACCGCGACCTCATTGCCATCGACCAGGACGAGGAGGCCCGCCCGCCCTACGTCGTGCAGCTGGACGGCGTCACCGTCACAAACCCCAACCCCGCCGACGGCGAGCACCCCTGGACGCGCCAGCCCGAGACGTCGCTGACGCTGCTCAAGCACCTCTCGAACCGCGAGTTCGTGCTCGGCTACTTCAACCTCTCCACGCAGGACTCCGAGATCCCCTGCATATTCGCCGACTGCGGCCTGCCCTACGGCTCCGGCTACGGCTTTGCCATGACCGACCTGTTCACCGGCGAAGACATCGGCCTTAAGCGCGACTTCTTCAACCCCGTCATCCCCGCGCACGACTGCCGGCTCTTCCGCTGCCGGCTCAAGAAGTGCTAACGTGCGCCCGCTGCGGCCGCGAGATCGGCCGGGACGA
>CALWKN010000179.1 GCA_944381265.1 uncultured Clostridia bacterium | reverse complement strand
CCACGGCCGGCGGCTGGCTGCCCTCGCTCTTTGGGCAGAAGTACCTGCTCAACATCGTGGTCGTGACGCTGCTGACGATCGGCATGTTCGTCTATCTGCAGTACAGCAAGCAGGGCTATGAGATCTCGGTGGTGGGCGAGAGCCAGAACACCGCCCGCTACATCGGCATAGACGTCGGCCGCGTCATCGTGCGCACGATGGCCATTTCCGGCGCGGTCTGCGGCCTGGCGGGCCTCATGCTGGTGGCCGGTACCGACCACACGATCTCCACCAACACCGTCGGCGGCCAGGGCTTTACCGCCATCATGGTGTCGTGGCTGGCCAAGTTCAACCCGGCGGTGATGGCACTGACCTCGTTTCTGCTGATTTTCCTGGAGCGCGGCTCGGGCGAGATCGCCACGGCCTTCCGCCTCAACGAGAGCGTGTCGGACATACTGACCGGCATCATACTCTTCTTCATCATCGGCTGCGAGTTCTTCGTCAACTACAAGGTCTTTATCCGCCTGCCGCGGAAGGAGGGTTAGGCATATGCTGGAGATCATCGCGTCCTTTTTCAAGCAGGCCGTCATCCAGGGCATTCCCCTGCTCTACGGCTCCACGGGCGAGATCCTGACGGAAAAGTCGGGGAACCTGAACCTGGGCATTCCCGGCATCATGTACATCGGCGGCATCATGGGCGTCATCGGCGCCTACTTCTACGAGAACGCGGTGGAGGTGATCAACCCCTTCCTGGCGGTGCTGATCCCCTTCTGCTGCTCGTTCTTCGGCTCCATGTTCATGGCGCTGATCTATAGCTTTTTGACCGTCACGCTGCGCGCCAACCAGAACGTCACGGGCCTTGCGCTCACCACGTTTGGCACGGGCGTGGGCAACTTCTTTGGCGGCTCGCTGTCCTCCCTCTTTGGCGAGGGCGGCTCCATCGCCCTCAACGCCACCGGCAGCTGCTTTAAGGCCACGCTGCCCTTTGCCGACAAGCTCGGCCTCTTTGGCGAGACGTTCCTGTCCTACGGGTTCCTGGCCTACCTTGCCATCGCCATTGCCATCGCCTCGCAGGTCTTCCTCAACCACACGCGCGCCGGGCTGAGCCTGCGCGCCGTGGGCGAGAGCCCCGCCACCGCCGACGCCGCCGGCATCAACGTCACCAAGTACAAGTACCTTGCCACCTGCATCGGCGGCGGCATCGCCGGCCTTGGCGGTCTGTACTTCATCATGGACTACATCGGCGGCGCCTGGACCAACGGCGGCTTCGGCGACCGCGGCTGGCTTGCCATCGCGCTGGTCATCTTCGCGCTGTGGAAGCCCAAGTACAGCATACTCGGCTCCATACTCTTTGGCGGCCTCTACATCGTCTACCTCTACATCCCCGGCCTTAGCCGCTCCTCGCAGGAGATCTTCAAGATGCTGCCCTATGTGGTCACCATCGTAGTGCTCGTGGTGCTCTCCATCCGCAACCGCCGCGAGAACCAGCCCCCGGAGAGCCTGGGCCTGTCCTACTTCCGCGAGGAACGATAGGGCGCCTCGCAGATAAGAAAAACAAAACCCCCGGCGCGTGTGATGCGCCGGGGTTTTTCTGCGATTTCAGGGGGGCGCTCACTCGCTCTTGTGCAGCGAGCGCTCCGCCAGGCCCACGGCGTCGGCCACGGGCAGGGAGAAGACCAGGCCGTGCTCGCCGGTCTCCTGCAGGATCTTGTTGCAGATGGCCTTGAGTATGTCCTGCTTCTCGGCGCGGGAGACGACGATGAGCACGACCTCCTTTTCCGGCAGTATCGTCAGGCCGAAGAGCTTGCGCGTCTCGGCCGGGGCGACCTCGCGCGCCTTGGCGATGGTGCCGCCGCGGCAGCCCGCCTCGCGCGCCGCGTCAAAGACGAGGTCCGAGTTGCCGCTGTCCACCACGGCGACGACGAGATCATGGTCGATGGGGTTGTGCTGCATGGCGACTTCCTCCTTTGTACGATTTTCTGCGCCAAGGGCGCTGTTGTAGGCGGCAAGGCTGATGCCGGAGAGCGGCAGCGTGAAGGCGATGCCCTTCCCTGCCTTGGTCAGCTCCAGCTCCTCGCGCAGGCGCGGCAGCAGGTATCCCAGGGAAGAAGCGGGCGCAAGGCCCATGACGATCTCCTTCTCCGGCTCGCCAAGGCCGAGGATCTGCTGGATCTCGGAGCTGGCCGTGCCGCGCCCCTGGGCCATAAAGCAGCGCTGCACGCCGCAGCGCTTCATGATTTCCGAAACCACCGTCCCGCGACCGCGGGGAACGATGCTGATGAGCCACTTTAGATTCGGGCGATCCATGGTTTGTCATTCCTCCTCGCTCAGATCGAGTATCTCTTCGTCGGCAACGGGAGCGGGCACCTTGCGGGCGCGCGCGCTGGTCTTGAGCCGGTAGGCAAGGCCGATGAGCTGAATGGTGATCAGCGGCGTCATGGCCACCATCGCCACCACGCCGAAGGCGTCGGTGAGTATGTTGCCGCCCACCGCCTCGCAGGCGCCCATGGCAAAGGGCAGAAGGAAGGTCGCCGTCATCGGGCCGGAGGCCACGCCGCCGGAGTCAAAGGCGATGGAGGTGAATATGCGCGGCACCGCGAACGTCAGCCCCAGCGCCAGCGCATAGCCCGGCACCAGGAACCAGAAGATGGAGATGCCCGTCAGCACGCGGATCATGGCAAGGCCGATGGAGATCGCCATGCCGATGGAAAGACCCGCCATCATCATGCCCTGCGTGATCACGCCGCCGGAGATGTCCTCCACCTGCTTGTTGAGCACCGCCACGGCGGGCTCCGCCTTGACCATGAAGTAGCCCAGCACCATGCCCAGCGGGATCAGTATCCAGTTGTAGGGCAGGGACGCCAGCTCCGCCCCCAGGAAGGAGCCCGCCGGCATGAAGCCAACGTTTACGCCGGTGAGGAAGAGCGTCAGCCCCGCGAATGTGTAGAGCACGCCGATGAGGATCTTGAGCAGCGGCTTGCGGCGCAGGCGCAGAAACGCGACCTGGAAGATCAGGAAGAAGGCCAGGATCGGCAGCAGGGCCGTGGCCACCTCCAGCGCGTAGTCGGCAAAGGAGGACTCAAACTGCAGCCACAGGTCGCGCGTGCTGTCTATGTCCGGAATGGCCACGGCGCTCTGCGCCCCGCCCTCGGCCCGGTAGACCAGGCCAAGGATCATCACAGAGAGGATCGGCCCGATCGAGCACAGGGCGATGAGGCCGAAGTTCTCGTCGCCGCCGGCCGACTTGTTGCGGCCCACGGCGGAAAGGCCGATGCCCAGCGCCATGATGAAGGGCACCGTGATCGGGCCCGTGGTCACGCCGCCGGAGTCAAAGGCCACGGCGATGAAGTTGTCCGGCACGAAGATGGCAAGGAGAAACACCAGCGCATAGCAGATGATCAGGATCTTGCCCAGCGACCAGCCGAACAGGTTGCGAAAGAAGGCAACCATCAGAAACAGACCTACGCCCGCCGCCACGGACAGTATGATCACCATGTCCGGCACGCCCGGCGTCTGCCGCGCCAGGACGCTCAGGTCCGGCTCGGCGATGGTGATGATCGCGCCGATGACGAAGCAGGAGACGGCAATGATTCCTACCTTCTTGGATTTGGTCAGCTGCACGCCGACCTTCTCGCCGATGGGCATCATAGCCATATCCGCTCCCAGTGTGAACAGCCCCATGCCCACGATCAGCAGCAGTGCGCCCATCAGAAACAGCATGAGCGTGCCCGTGGGCATGGGTGTGATGGTGATGCACAGCAGCATCACGATCGCCGTGACGGGCAGCACCGCCGCCAGCGATTCCCGGATCTTTGCCTTGAGTTCCCGCAATCGATCTTCCTCCTTTTTGCAGTGTCCCGCGCCCGGCGCCGCCGCGCGCGTCAGGGAAAGGGGGACGTTTTTTCTCGCCGCCGCACCTCCTTATGTGGAATGTTTCCGCCCAAATTGGCAAACCCGTATTAAGATACAATTCGACGCCCGCCGCCGCCCTTCCTGCCCCCGGCCGGGATTTTTTCCGAAAAAACAGCAGCGGCGATTGTAAGCCGCTGCTGCAGACTGTCGAAAAAGTAGGGTCGTTCTCTGGGGGATGCATGAAGGGGCTACAGCCCCTTCATCTTCAATCCGCAGCGGCGGCGTGTACGCCGCGAGGAACGGTTCCGTAGGAACCG
>CALWKN010000178.1 GCA_944381265.1 uncultured Clostridia bacterium | reverse complement strand
GCACGTGCGCCCGGGCCCCTTTTACTGTAGCACACCCCCCTGGGTTTGTAAACCACCCCGGGGAAAGATCGGGGGACGGGATGGGGGAGGGAGGGATGGGAGAGTGGGGGCGGAACTTTGAAACTTTGAAACTTTGGTATGGGAAGCGGAAGCGAACCCTGGCGGGTTCGCTTTCAGGCAGTACTATGTTCTTAGGGATGCATGAAGGGGCCGCAGCCCCTTCATCTTTAATCCGCAGCGGCGGCGTGTACGCCGCGAGGAGCGATTCCGTAGGAATCGCTTCAGGTATCCGGCGCGTTGTGCGCGCAGCGCGCGGCGCGCCGGATGTTTCTCGAAAAAATGCAGACTTGCATTTTTTCGATGCACGCTTTGCGCCCCGGGAAAACCTCCCCGGGGCGCTTTTTTCTGCCAAGGTTGGACCCGGAATTTTATGCAGATGCACCAAAAATGAAAAAGTTTTTCCGCCCCCGCTTGACAAATCGGGTTCCATCCTTTATCATTAGGTTAACGCAATGTAAAATTTCGATTGCGCTTCTCCGCCAATGAGATGAGAAGGTGTGGACATGCGGGAACGCGGATTGCTGATCAAGCTCGGCGCCATGGTCGAGGGCGCGGACTACTACCGGTTTCTCTCCTGGCGCAGGCTCCTGTTCGAGGAGTTCGGCCACGAGCTCTCCCCTGAGACGGGGATGGAAATAAGCCGTCTCAGCCCCAAGGTCGCCGCCCGGCGGCTCTGCCGCACGCTGGGCCGCCTCTACACGCCCGCGCGGGAGGACATGTGGATGAACCGGCTGACCCGCTACTACGCCGACTACCTCTCGGACGTGGAGGAGGGGGACGTGCTGCCCCGCGTCATGCGCGTGAGCGCCTTTTGCCGGGAGGAACAGCTGCGCTCCTGCGTCATCGTGCCCTTTGGCGGGCGCGCGCCCTTTCCGCTGGACCTGCACCGCTTTTTTTCCTGCGTGCAGACCATGCGCATGGGCGACGACTACTACCGCCAGGCGATCGAGCGCGAGGACCTCGCCCCGGCGCTGCTGGTGCGCGCCGCCGACGACGGCGACCTCGTCCTCCCCGCGGGCGTCACGCGCACGCTTCCCGCCGCCGCCTTCGACGCCCAGGGACAGACCTAAAGCGCGCGAAACGAAAGAGAAGGGCCCTGCCGCAGATCCATCCGCGGCAGGGCCTGTTTTGTCGGCGCGAGGGGCCAAGGCCCCCGCGCCAAACGCTCGCAAGATGCGTCCCCGGGCCCACCCGCCTTGCTTCCTGCCAGGAGCAGAGGGCCATGCCGCCGCCCCCACGCGCCGCGCCGCATCGCTCAGGCGCCTTCCTTCCCGGGCGTCAGGTCCTTGCGCCTTCCTGCCCACCCGCCGGCCCCCTCCCACGAACGAAGCGGGAACGAGGAGACGCGAAGAGACGCGAAAAAACGCCCCGGCAGACGGAATGCGCCTGCCGGGGCGGATCTTACGCCCTCAGTTGCGTATGCCCTCCACGGGCTTTAGACCGATGAAGCGCAGGAAGTCCTGGATGTGCTCGTCCCAGTACTCCCAGGTGTGCGCGCCGGGATGCTCCTCGTAGGTGTAGTCAAAGGGATTCCCCGGCAGGCTCTGGAAGAAGTCGCGCGTCTCGTGCGCCGAGGGCAGCACAAAGTCCGACGCGCCCACCGAGTGGAAGATCCGCGGCCGGGGCAGGTCCTGCTCCAGGATCCGCCGCGCCGCGCCGAACACGTCCTCCGGCGTGCCCTTGCGCTCGGAGACCTCCGTCGTGCCGTAGGTCATGATCATGCGCGCGTCCCGCTCCGGCGAGGCCTTGATCCCGCCGCGGTTCACCGCCCCCGCCGAAAGACAGCCGATCGCCGCGTAGTTCTGCGGGTTGTTAAGACCTATCTTCATGCAGCCCGCGCCGCCCATCGACAGCCCGGAGATGAAGTTGTCCTCGCGCTTGTCCGACAGCGGGAACATCGCCCGCATCTTCTCCGGCAGCTCCTGCGAAATGTAGGTGTAGTACTTCCCGCCGTGCGCCATGTCCGCGTAGGAGGAGAGGTGCGCGTTGGGCATCACCACCGCAAGCCCCAGCGGCGCCGCGTAGCGCTCGATGGAGGTGCGCCTCTGCCAGATCGTGTGGTTGTCGCTCGCCCCGTGCAGCAGCCACAGAACCGGGTGCTTGCCGCCCCGCGAGGCCGCCGCCATGCCGATCTGCTTTGTCGCACGCTGCGGCAATATCACATCGCAGGCCACGCACATGCCCAGTGCCTCGGAAAAAAAGTTAACGTGGATCAGTGCCATTTGCCTCGTTCCCCCTTCCTCATTCCTCGACCTTTCGGATCGGCAGCCAGGAAAGCACCGTCTGGATCTTCTCGTCCCAGTACTTCCACTGGTGGTCCCCCGCGCTCTCCTCGTAGGTCAGATCGTACGACAGCGCCCGCAGATGCTCCCGCATCTTCACGTTCTGCCCATACAGCCCGTCCTCCGTGCCGCACCAGATGTACAGCTTCGGCTTTTCCGCGCCCGACTTTGCCAGCTCCTCCGCCACCGCAAACAGGTCGTTCCCGCTGCCGGCGATGGCGTCCGCCGGTCCGAACACGTCCTGCCAGTAGCCGTCCCGCTCCGGGGCCGGCTTGTCATTTACCAGCGACAACACGTCCAGCGCGCCCGACAGCGCCGCCCCGGCCGCGTACTGGTCCGGCCGCCGGAGCGCGCACTTCAGCGCCCCGTAGCCGCCCATCGACAGCCCGGCCACAAACGTGTCCTCCCGTTTTTCCGATATGTTCGGGAAGAACGCATGGCAGATCGCGGGCAGCTCCTCCGTGATGTAGGTGAACCACGGAAAGCCGATGTGCATGTCCGTGTACCAGCCAAGATGGGTGCTCGGCATCACCACCGCAATGCCGTACTCCGCCGCGTAGCGCTCGATCGAGGTGCGCCTCTGCCAGATCGTGTGGTCGTCGCTCATGCCGTGCAGCAGGTAGAGCACCGGGTACTTGCCCCCCGCCAGCTTGCCCTCCATGCCGATCTGCCCGCGCGTGCGCTCCGGCAGGATCACGTCCATCTCCGCGCACATGCCAAGGACATCCGAGAAAAAGTCCACGTGCAGCAGTGCCATTGTCTCCTTGCCTCCTTATGCGGTCGTTTTTCGCCTTCCAGTATACCACAGCCCCCGCCCGTTTGTAAAGATTTGGCAAAATCCGGCGCTCAGCGGGAGGCTTTGGCGCATTGCGCCAGGATCCCCAGCACCGCCTGCGTGCCGTTGGCCGCGGGAGAGGCGTCCATGCGCGCGCGCAGCGCCTCCCTGTGCCGCAGCAGCGCCCGCACCGCCTCCTGCAGGGAGGAAGGGCTTAGGTCCTTCTGCTCCAGCACGTCCGCCAGCCCCCGCGATGCGAACGAGGCGGCGTTTTCCTCCTGGTCGCCGCGGCTGGCCCCGCGCGGGTAGGGGATGAGCAGGCTCGGCTTTTTCAGCGCCAGCAGCTCGCACAGCGTGTTGCTGCCCGCGCGCGAGACCACAGCGTCCGCGCAGGCGAAGGCGTCGCGCATCTCCTCCCGCAGGTACTCCGCCTGATGGTAGCCGCTGACGCCAGAAAGCGTTTTGTCCAGGTTCCCCTTGCCGCACAGGTGCAGCACGTCCATGTCCGGCAAAAGCGCGGGCAGGCTCCCCCGCAGGGCCGCGTTGATCGCCTGCGCGCCGGAGCTGCCGCCCGTCACCAGCAGCACCGGCTTTTTGCCCGAAAAGCCGAAGGCCGCAAGCCCCCGCGCCCGCTGCCCCAGGAACAGCTCGTCCCGCAGCGGCGTGCCGGTGCAGACGCCGCGGCGCATGGCCTTTGCCGTCTCCGGGAAGGTGGTGCACACGGCCCGGGCAAAGGGGGCGCAGAGCTTGTTGGCAAGGCCCGGCGTTAAGTCCGACTCGTGCAGCACCACGGGGATGCGGCACAGCGCCGCGCCGTAGACCACCGGCACCGACACGAACCCGCCCTTGGCAAACACCACGTCGGGCCCCAGCGTCCGCAGCAGACGCACCGCCTGAAAGGCGCCCTGCACGACGCGGAAGGGGTCGGAGAGGTTCTTCAGGTCCGCGTACCGCCGCAGCTTCCCCGCCTGCACCGCGTAATACGGCACGCCCGTGGGCTCGATCAGCCCGCGCTCCATGCCGTCCCTTGTGCCGATGTAGGAAACTTCCCACCCGGCCTTACGCAGGTGCGGCAGCAGCGCCAGGTTCGGCGTCACGTGCCCCGCCGTGCCGCCGCCGGTAAGTACGATCTTCTTCAAAGGGTATCCCTCCTGTTCTCCCCTCCATTATCCCCGATGGGCGGCGCGTTGTCAAAAGGAAAATCCGCGTCGGACCTTGTCGAGCGCCCTTGCGCGGAGTACAATGAACGTGTACAATCCCAATTGGAAACGAGGAGGAACGGAACGATGGACAATCTCAACGAGGAAGTGCTCTCCAAGGAGCGCAAGTTCGACGGCGTGGTCATCGATGTGGAGCACTGGCAGGTGCGCCTGCCGGACGGCAGCGTCGCCTTGCGCGAGATCGCGCTGCACAAGGGCGCGGCGGCGGTGGTGCCGGTGGACGAGCAGGGCCGCGTGCCGATGGTGCGGCAGTACCGCGTGCCGCTGGGCCGCGTGACGCTGGAGATCCCGGCCGGGAAACTCGACTTCGTGGGCGAGGACCCGGAAGTTTGCGCTCGGCGCGAGCTTGCCGAGGAGACGGGCCTTCGGGCCGAGTGCGTGACCAAGATGGTCGCCCTGCGCACCACGCCCGGCTTTTGCAACGAGACGATCCACATTTACCTTGCGCAAGG
>CALWKN010000177.1 GCA_944381265.1 uncultured Clostridia bacterium | reverse complement strand
TCCTCTGCGTGCGCGGCAACTGCGACGCCGAGGTGGACCAGATGGTGCTGGACTTCCCCATCGGCGCGGACTACATGGCGCTGTTCCTGGACGGGCGCATGGCCTTTGTCACGCACGGCCACCTCTTCAACACCGAAAATCCGCCCAAGCTCTGCCCCGGCGACCTGCTCATCCACGGCCACACGCACGTGCAGGCCATGGACCCCTTCGGCCAGGACAACTTCTACATCAACCCCGGCTCCGCCGCCCTGCCCAAGGACGACGGCGAGCCGAGCTACATGGTGTACGAGGACGGCGCTTTCACCATCAAGACCATGGAGGGCGGGCGCGAGATGCGCACACTGCGCCTGTAAGGCGGGCGAAAAAACGCAGGGAGAGGAGGAGCCAGTATGTACAAGCTCATGCTCGTGGACGACGAGGACGAGGTGCGGGAGGGCATCACCGCCACCGTGGACTTTGAGGCCTGCGGCTTTACGCTCTGCGCCCAGGCCACCGGCGCCATCGACGCCATCGAGAAGGCGGCGCAGTTCCAGCCGGACGTGGTCTTTACCGACGTGCACATGCCCTACATGGACGGCATGGAGATGATCTCGCGCTTGCAGGAGATGTACCCGACGATGAAGTACATCGTCCTTTCGGGGTACGACGACTTCATCTACGTCAAACAGGCGCTGCAGCGCCAGGTGCTGGACTACCTGCTCAAGCCCCTCTCCGCCCAGGGCATCATGAAGGTGCTGGGCCGGGCCAAGGAGCAGCTGGACGAGCAGGCCCGCCAGAGGGTGAACCTGGAGATCCTGCGCGACAAAGTGGCAAAGAACGACCAGCAGCTGCGCCGCGGCGTGGTGCTGGAGTACCTCTCCGGCGGCTTTTACAGCGACGCGCACGCCCTGTGCGCCTATCCGCCGCCGGCGGACGAGGGGCTGTCCTTCCCCACGCGCCTTGCCGTGCTCTCTTTGGAGCGCACGGAGGAGAACCTGGAGGTATTGCGCCGCGACTTTGACAGCCAGCCCATGCTCCTGGGCGCCTCGGTGGAGGAGGTGCTCTCCGAGGTGTTCAAGCGGCGGCAGGGCGAGTTCATGCAGTACCGCAGCCAGTTCCTGCTGCTCCTGCCCGGCACGCAGGAGGAGGCCATCTCCGCCTGCAACGACGCCGTGCAGTCCCTGCGCCACTATTTGCATCTGACGGCCACGGCCGGGCTCTCGGACGAGGTGAGCGGCTACGCGGGCCTGGCCGAGGGCTATCGGGGCGCCACCGCGGCGCTGGACAAGCGCCTGATCGCCGGACAGGGCCAGGTCTACACCACAAGCGGCGGCAAGCGCAGGCGCGACCTGGAACTGGAGCCGTGGCTGGCGCGCGCCACCGCCCTGTGCCGCAGCGGCAAAAAGGAGGAGATCGCCGCCTTCTGCGGGGAGCTGTCCCAGTACGTGGCGGACGCGGGGCTGGACGCCAGCGAGCGCCAGCTCCTGCTCCTGCAGGCGCTCTCGGCGGTGCTGGCGGCGGCGGGGCGCGCGGGCGTGGACCTTGCCCCGGCCCTGCCCACGCTGCACATGGACCTGGTGCTGCGCCCCGGCGACATCACCGCGGGCGCGGAGCAGTTGGGCACGCTGATCCAGTTCGTCTCCGACGCGGTGCGGCGCGAGGTCGCCATCACCGGCAGCGAGCTCATCGACCGGGCCGTGGCCTATACCCAGAAGAACTACGCCGACAAGGACCTCTCCCTGGAGTCGCTCTGCGCGCTGTTCCAGATCAGCCAGACGCAGTTCTCCCTGCTCTTTAAGCGGGAGATGGGCACAAGCTTCCTGCAGTACCTGCTGGACCAGCGCATCGCCGCGGCGCAGAAGCTCCTGCGCGAGACCAACCGCAAGATCTACCAGATCGCCGAGGAGACCGGCTTTGGCGACGCCAGCTACTTCAGCTACTGCTTTAAGCAGCGCTGCGGGCTCTCGCCCAAGGAATACCGCGTGCAGGGGGGCGCATAGCGCATGAGAAAGCGCGTTTCCATCCGCACGGTGCTGCTTTTGACGGTGGTGGGGCTGGTGCTGGGCGCGGTGCTGGTGGTGTCCTCCGTCTACTCGGCCACGGCCACCACCATGTTCAACCAATTGGGCATGAGCGAGATGCTGCGCGACATCAGCGTCGTCTCGGAGCGCCTGGCGGACTACGTCGGCCGCGTGCGCCAGGTGGTGACGGAGCTTGCCGCGGACATCGAGGCGGAGGAGAACTTCAACGCCGAGCGCTTTGCGCAGAACGTGCGCTTTTACACCGGCAGCTCGGAGGACATCTCCGCCCTGCTGCTGCTGGACGAGTACGGCGCGCCGGTGTTCGGCCTGCCCAGCTCCCGCGTCAAGGAGAGCTGCAATCTGTCCGCCCTGGACTGGTACCGCGCCGCCATGGACGCCGAGGTGGGGGAGGTCGTCTTCTCCCGCCCGCACGTGCAGAACCTCTACTCCGGCACCTACCCCTGGGTGATCTCCGTGACGCGCAAGGTGCGCTATGACCAGGACGGGGAGGAGAACATCGGCCTGCTCATGGCCGACATCCGCTTAAAGCCGCTGGAGGAGATCTGCCGCTCCGTCACCCTCGGCTCCTCCGGCTGCCCCTACATACTCGGGCCGGAGGATGAGATCATCTTCCACCCGGACCAAAAGCTGCTGGCGCTGGAGCTCATCTCCGAGGACAGCATCCGCAAGGAAGAGGAGGACGGCGGCGACCAGACCATGGTCCTCTCCCAGGAGATCGCCGGCACGAACTGGCGCCTGGTGGGCGCGGTCACGGCCGAGGACATCGCCCGCAACTCGCGGGAGTTCAACTCGCGCATGACCGGCATCGTCGTCGGCATCGCCGTGCTGGTGACGGCGGTGGCGGTCTGGCTGTCGATGCAGATCGTGCGGCCGCTGACGCAGATGCAGAACAACATGCAGCGCATCGAGCGCAACCTGGACGACAACCGCATCTCCCTGCCGGAGGAGGGCTATGCCGAGTACGCCGCCCTTTCCCACTCCTACAACGTCATGCTGCGCAAGATCCGCGGCCTGATGCAGGAGACGGTGGACAGGCAGGAGCAGCTGCGCCGCATGGAGATCGGCGCCCTGCAGGCGCAGATCAACCCGCACTTCCTCTACAACACGCTGGATTCCATCGTGCGCGTGCTGGAGCAGGGGCGCGTGCCCGACGCCATCGAGATGGTGCAGGCCCTGGGGCGGCTCTTCCGCCTCTCCATCAACAACGGCGACTACTTCCTCACCGTGGCCCAGGAGATGGACTACGCCCGCAGCTACCTCACCATCCAGCAGGTGCGCTACAAGAAGCGCTTTCACTACGAACTGCACATGGACGAGGCCGTCTCCGCCGCGCTCTGTCCCAAGATCATCCTCCAGCCCCTGATCGAAAACGCGATCAAGCACGGCATGAGCGAGATGCCCGGCTGCACGCTCGCGGTGCGCGCCGGGCAGGACGAGACGGGCAGGCGCCTGCTGCTCACCGTCGAGGACGACGGCCTGGGCATACCGCCGGAGCGCCTGAAGCGCCTGCAGGAGATGCTGCGCGACGACAGCAACGCCATCACCAAGAAGTCCGGCTTCGGCATCGGCCTGCGCAACACCAACCGCCGCATCCATCTGCTCTACGGCGAGGAATACGGCCTGACCATCGAAAGCGAGGTGGAGGAGAGGACATGCGTCACCATCACGCTGCCAAAGCGCTTGCCCTGACGCTCCTGCTGTGCGCGCTGCTGCTTCTGGGCTGCGAAGCGCGCGAGACGCGGCCGCGGGCGGCGCTGCTGCTGCCCGAGGCCGAGGGGCACCACTGGGAGAACCTGCGCGAAGGGGCCGAGGCCGCCGCCGAGCGCCTGAACGTAGAGCTCACCTGCTATGCGCCGGACGAGGAGGCGGGCCTGGACGCGGAAGACCTGCCCGCCCTGGCGCAGGCGGACGGGGCGCAGGTGCTCATCGCCGCCGGGCCGGGGGACCGCCGCTGGCGCGAGGCCCTAAGCACGGTCGAGCTACCGCTGGTGGCCGTGGGCCTGGAGACGGAAAACGCCGACGCCGCCGTGCGCAACGACGACGCCAAGATGGGCCGCAGCGCCGCCCAGGCGCTGGCCGCGCATCTGGAGGCGGGAGACTGCGTGCTGCTGCTGACCGACAGTGCCGAGTTCCACCCCGAGGAGAACGTGCGCGAGGATGCGCTGCGCACGGCGCTGGAGGAGCGCGGCGTCACGGTGCGCGGACGGCTCTTCAGCGGCGACAATCTGGAGTGGGCCTACCGCCAGACGCTGCAGCAGCTCTACCTCTGGCCGGAGCTGGACGCCGTCGTCGCCTTCTCCGCCAAGGCCACGGTGGGCGCGGCGCTGGCGGTGGAGTACCTGGGGCGGGACGTGATCATCGTCGGCACGGACATCGTGCCCGGGCTCATCGCCTGCATCGAGGACGGCACCGTGGACGCTACTATCGTGCGCAACGCCTTTGGCATGGGGTATCTGGGCGTGGAGCGCGCCCTGGAGATCACAAACGGCGCGGACTACCCGCCGGAGCAGACGCTCTCCGCCGTGGCCGTCACGCGCGACAACCTCTTTACGCCGGAGATCGAGAAGATCGTCTTCTCCTTTGACGAGGAGTAGGGCGTTTTCTCCCACAAAAGACACACAGAGAAAGGAAGGATCCCTTCATGGCCGTACAGACCGATCCGAACGTAAACGCGCTCATCATCTATGAACTGAGCGTGCAGAACCACAGCGAAACGCACGACTTTGACGGCGTCATACGCGACCTGGACCGCATACGCGATCTGGGCGTGGACGTCGTCTGGCTCATGCCCATCCACCCACGGGGAGAGAAGATGCGCTTTGGCGTCTGCGGCTCCCCCTACTCCGTCAAGGACTTCCGCGCCATCAACCCGACCTACGGCACGGAGGCGGACTTCGACCGCCTGGTGCGCGAGGTCCACGCCCGCGGCATGAAGCTCATGCTCGACATCGTCTACAACCACACCTCGCAGGACTCCGTGCTGGTGCAGGAACACCCGGAATTCTTCTACCAGGGCGCGGACGGCAAGCCCATGTACCGTTTCTGGAACGACGTCTACGACCTGGACTACAGCAACGAGGCGCTGTGCGACTACATGGTGGAGACGGCGCTGTCCTGGGCCCGCCGCGGCGTGGACGGCTACCGCTGCGACGTCGCACCCATGGTGCCCCTCTCCTTCTGGACGCGGGTGCGCGCCGCCATGGACGAGATCGCCCCCGACTTCATCTGGCTGGCCGAGACGCACCACTACCCCTTCCTCGTCAATATGCGCGACCGCGGCTGGAACGTCCACTCGGACTGCGAGATGTACCAGGCCTTTGACATCACCTACGACTACGACGTCCACTACTTCTACGAGGACTACTTAAAGGGCAAGGGCACATTGAAGCAGTACGTCGACGGCCTCAACCGCCAAAAGGCCATGTACCCGATGAACTATGTGAAGATGCGCTTCCTGGAGAACCACGACCAGGCCCGCGTCTGCTCCCTGGTGCACACGGACGAGCAGCTGGCCATGTGGACCGCCTTCTCCTACTTCCTCAAAGGCCCGGTGCTCGTGCACGCCGGTCAGGAGTGCAAGGTCGAAGCCCGCACCAACTTCACCGCCCCGGACGCCTTCCCCCGCAGCGACGTCCCCTGGCTGTGCGACCTGCTGCGCGCCCTGCGCCCGATCAAGAAGCTGCCCATCGCCACAAAGGGCGCGTTCTTCCTGGAGGAGCCGCGGCAGGACAGCCTGCTCGTCGGCCGCTACGAGCTGGGCGACGAGATGCTGCTGGGCGCGTTCAACTTCCACCTGGTCTCCGGCGAGATCGAGCTGCCCCTGCCCGACGGCGCGTACGAGAACCTGCTCGGCGGCACGGTCCGGGTGCAAGGCGGCCGCATCCCGGCGCCGCTCACCCCCGTGCTGCTGCACGTCACCGGCCAGGCCCGCGCGCAGAAGTCCTTCAAGGAGCACGAGGGCTGAGCCCGCCTCCCCGATCCGTATTAGCACTCAGGACTCCTGAGTGCTAATTTGTTCTTGACATCCCTTCCGCGCGTGGTATAATAGAATTCGCAAGGAAACTTATATAACTTTGCCTGCGGAGGAATGAGAGACATGAGCATGGAAAAAGGACAGCTTTCGATACATACGGAAAACTTTTTGCCCATCATCAAGAAGTGGCTGTATTCGGACCGCGACATCTTCGTGCGCGAGCTGATCTCCAACTGCTGCGACGCGGTGGCCAAGCGCCGCATGACCGGCGAAGTGCCGGAGGACTACGCCCCGCGCGTCACCGTGCGCGTGGACAAGGAGCACCGCCTGCTCTCCTTTACGGACGACGGCGTGGGCATGAGCGCGAAGGAAGTGCGCAAGTACATCAACCAGGTGGCCTTCTCCGGCGCCAACGACTTCCTGGAGAAGTACAAGGACAGCGGCGAGCAGATCATCGGCCACTTCGGCCTGGGCTTTTACTCCGCCTTCATGGTGGCGGACAAGGTGCGCATCGACACCCTCTCCTGCATGCCCGGCGCAAAGGCCGTGACCTGGGAAAGCGACGGCAGCGTCGAGTACACGATGGAGGAGAGCGAGCGCGAGGAGGTCGGCACCACCGTTACGCTCTACCTCAACGACGAATCCGACGAGTTCCTGGACGGCTTCCGCATGAAGGAGATCATCCGCAAGTACTGCTCGTTCATGCCCACGCCCATCTACTGCGAGGTGGCGGAGGACGAGAAGAAGGCGGAGGCGCACGAGCACGGCGACGGCTGCGGTTGCGAGGAGCACGAGCATGTAGAGCACGAGCATGAGCACGAGCACGCGCCGGAGATGCTCAACACCCCCACCCCCCTGTACATGAAGGCGCCCAAGGACTGCACGGAGGAGGACTACCAGAAGTTCTACCGCGACACCTTCCACGAGTGGGAGGAGCCGCTGTTCTGGATCCACCTCAACGCGGACTACCCCTTCAACCTGCACGGCATACTCTACTTCCCGCGCCTGAAGAACGAGTTCACCGCCAACGAGGGCCAGGTCAAGCTCTACAGCAACCAGGTCTTCATCGCCGACAACATCAAGGAGATCATACCGGAGTTCCTGCTGCTGCTCAAGGGCGTGGTGGACTGCCCGGACCTGCCGCTGAACGTCTCCCGCTCCTTCCTGCAGAACGACGGCTATGTGCGCAAGCTCTCGGACTACATCACCCGCAAGGTGGCCGACCGCCTCACCGGCATGTTTAAGAACGAGCGCGAGCAGTACGAGACCTACTGGAAGGACATCCATCCCTTCATCAAGTACGGCTGCCTGCGCGACGAGAAGTTCTACGACCGCATGAAGGACGCCATCATCTACAAGACCAGCAAGGGCGAGTACGAGACGCTGCCCGACTACCTGGACAAGGCCAAGGACACCCACGCCGGCAAGGTCTACTACGCCAGCGACGAGGACCGCCAGGCCAACACCGTGGGCCTGTACGAGGAGCGCGGCATCGAGGTGCTGGTCATGGGCACGCCCATCGACTTGAGCTTCATGCCCTTCATCGAGAGCAAGAACAAGGACGTCCACTTTGCCCGCATCGACGCGGACGTGGCCGACGCCCTGCGCGACAGCGACGCCGCCATCGACGCCAGCCTTACGGACAAGCTGGAGAAGATGTTCCAGTGGGCCGTGGAAGAGGGCAACCTCAAGGTGCGCGTCGAGCCGCTGAAGAACGCCGACACCGCCGCCATGCTGCTGCTGGATGAGAACATGCGCCGCTACCAGGAGGCCATGCGCATGTGGGGCAGCGACGGCATGCCCGAGTTCCCGCTGGAGCGCACGCTCGTGCTCAACGCCCAGCACCCGCTGGTCCAGAACCTCGCCGCCCGCCCGCAGGACGCCACCGCCAAGGACATCTGCCTGCAGCTGACGGACCTGGCGGAGATGGCCCAGCAGCCCCTGCCCGCCGAGCGCATGAACGCCTTCCTCACCCGCTCCCTGCGCCTGATGACGGAGCTGGCCACCGAGGAAAAGCCGACCGCCGAGCCGCAGGAAGCGCCCGCCGAGTCCGCTTCTGCGGACGAGGCCCCCGAATCCACGAACGAATAAAGAGCCGGCGCTGCCCGCCCCGACCCGCGGGGCGCGGCAGCGCCGCATTTTTTTCCATCGAAAACGAAGAAGGAGGAACCCGCCATGGCCAGCGCGCCCTTTTGCACCTGCAAGGACCACGCCTGCCCCCTGAACCCCCACAACCACGACAAGGGCTGCACGCTCTGCGTCGAAAAGTGCCTGAAGCTCGGCGAGATCCCGAGCTGCTTCTTCAAGCTCGTGGACGAGGACATCTCCGGCAATGCGGACTTCACACTGGGCGGCTTCGTCCGCTTCTACGAGGCGCACGCAAAAAAGGACGGCTGAGTTCGCAACGCCAGATCCGGAAGCCATTCTGTAAGGTACGGTGTAACGAAGGGAAAGCGAGTTACACCGTTTTTTTTTTTTTTTTTCCTGTGAAATCGTCCCAGAACAATGTCAGTTCTTTTGAAATATATCCAGTATGTGATGCGAGTACCCCATCATGTCCTGTCTTTCGCATGTCGCAAAGTGGTACTTCAAATATAACGCATACATCCGGTCATCCATTTGGT
>CALWKN010000176.1 GCA_944381265.1 uncultured Clostridia bacterium | reverse complement strand
CTGCGCCGCCTCAAGCCCGGCGACCTGCTCGTGATCCACTCCATCGACCGCCTCGGCCGCTGCTATGCCGAGATCCAGGAGCAGTGGCGCTGCCTTACGCGGGAAAAATGCGTCCACATCGTGGTGCTCGACATGCCGCTGCTCGACACCCGCACGCGCGGCGGCGACCTCACCGGCACGTTCGTCGCGGATCTCGTGCTGCAGATCCTCTGCTATGTGGCCCAGGTCGAGCGCGAGAACCTGCGCCAGCGCCAGGCGGAGGGCATCGCCGCCGCCCACGCCCGCGGCGTGCGGTTCGGCCGCGCCCCGATGCCGGTGCCGGAGCGATTCCCCACGCTCTGGCAGCGCTATTTGTGCCACGAGATCAGCGCCCGCGCGGCCGCGTCGGAGCTCGGCGTGTCCCACAGCACGTTCCTGAAATGGGGCAAGCATCCCAAGGCGTGAGGGGCGCCCTCAGCGCGCCTGCGCGCCAGGAGCTCCACGTCTGCACCGGCGGCTCCAGCGCATCGGCGCGGTGCCAGTGGTCACCGAACGAGAAAGAAGCTGTCTTTACGCGTCTTCCATCCCCTTCTTTTTCTTCTGCACATTGTACAGCAGCGCCGCCAGCGCGAGCGCGTACAGCAGGAACAGCACCAGCAGGTACGGCGGCAGCAGAGAAGCGCTCCAGCGCTGCGCGAGCACGCCGAACAGCCAGGGCATCACCAGCGTCCCCACATAGGAGGACGCCTGCTGCATGCCCATCACCGAGCGCGTCAGCTCCCGGCCGAAGTTGTCCGGCGTCAGGTGCGTGAGGTTCGGGTACACCGGCCCCACGCCCAGCCCGATCAGGCACAGCGCCGCCATCGACAGCGGCAGGGGCAGCGGCAGCAGAAACAGCAGCACCGCCAGCAGCAACACCCCGCTGCACAGCAGGAGGATGCGCCGCCGCCCCAAGAAGTGCGTCAGCAGCCCCGACAGGAACCGCCCCGCCGCAAGACCGACATAAAACAGCATCGCCGTCTGCGCCGCCGCGTCCGCCCGCAGTCCGCGAACATTCACGAAATAGCTGCTGCACCAGGATCCGGCGCACAGCTCCAGCGCGCAGGCGCCCAGGAAGGTCAGACAGCTCAGGCGCACGTCGCGCAGGCGCAGCAGCGTCCGCAGCGGCACGACCTGGAGCGACGCGCCCTCTTCCCTCAGGCGGTCGCGCGCCTCCGCCTTCCGCCACAGCGGCAGCGCGGCAAACGCTACCGCCGTGATGGCGAACTGCACCGCCGCCACCACCAGGTACCCCTTTCGCCAGTCATCGCTGTCGCCCAGCGCCAGGCTCATCAGGTACGGGCTCAGCGCCACGCCCAGTCCGTAAAAGCAGTGCAGGAAGTTCATCCGCGCCGCGTCGTAGTGCAGCGCCACAAAGTTATTCAGCGCCGTGTCGATGCAGCCGCCGCCAAGGCCCAGCGGGATGGCCAGCAGGAACAGAAACGCCGGATGCCCCACAAAGGCAAAGCCCAGCAGCGCCGCCGCCGTGAGCAGCGTGCTCACCGCTGCCACCTTGCCCGTGCCAAAGCGCCCGATCAGACGCGCGCTGAGCAGGCTGGAGACGATGGTGCAGCCGCTGATCGCAGCGCTGACATACCCCGCCAGCGAAAGCGGCAGCCCCAGCTCCGCCCGCATGGCCGGCCAGGCCGTGCCCAGCATCGAGTCCGGCAGTCCAACGCCGATAAACGTCGTGAAGATCACAAGCAGCAGCAGCGTCATCATATGCGCGCAAATCCTCCAAAGTTTTTTGCCTTGCCTACACTACCAAATTTCCCCCGCCTTGTCAAGAACGACGCTCTGCCTGGCTTCCTATTTTCTATACTCTCACGATCCGCAGCTGCCCCCGCCGCTCCAGCCCTTCGGCGTAGAGCAGCAGCTCGCGCGCGTTGCTCCCCGGATGCCGCACGTAGGCGATCAGGAAGTCCACGTGCGCCGCCATGTAGCGGTTCGCCCGCACGATGGCCAGCCGCCGCGGCACGCGCTCCATGCCCTCCGGGTAAAAGCTGCCGTCAAACCCGGGCATCAGCGCCGCCGGCTGCGCCCCCGGGTGATAGGGGAGGAGCAGCTGCAGCGAGACCTCCGGGTGCGCGCGCTTGGCTTCCTGCACAGCCCGCGCCGCCATGCGGTCGAACGCGCCGTAATGCCCGACATAAAACGCCCGCACGCCCTGCGTTTCGATCAGAGAGCGCACCGCCTCCGCCAGCGCCGGATACAGATCTTCCGGCGCTTCCCTGTGTCCGATGAAAAAACAGCGCGTTTCCGCCATGCCGCATCCCTCCCGCGTACTTCGATAAGTCGTAATAAGTATACGACAAACAGGATTACTTGGCAACGATTTGTCAAAGTATACTTACGAAGAACACAACTACAGGGAGGGCTTCGGGTGAAGGACATACTCTCGACCATAAACGCCTATCGCGAAGAGCGCGGCTGGACGGAATACCAACTGGCGGAGCGCGCCGGTCTGCCGCAGTCCACGATCTCCTCCTGGTACCGCAAGCGCCTCGTGCCCTCGCTGCCCTCCCTGGAGAAGGTCTGCGCCGCCTTTGGCATCACGCTCTCCCAGCTCTTTGCCGAGGGCGACGACCCCGTCTCCCTGACCCCCTCGCAGCGCCAGCTCCTCGAGCGCTGGTCCCGCCTGCGCGAGGACCA
>CALWKN010000175.1 GCA_944381265.1 uncultured Clostridia bacterium | reverse complement strand
CCCCGGGGGCCGGCGGGGGACCGCCCCCCGGCCCCCCCGCCGGCGCCCTTCCACCACCGGGGAAAGAAAGCGGGCATTTCCCCGGTGCCGACGCCACCCCCGCCGAACGAGCAGGGGGGGCGCGGGGGGCGAAGCCCCCCGCACCCCGGTCGTCCTCCAGGCACAAGCTCTGCTTGTGCCCGGAGGGCGAGCTGTCGGCGAAGCCGAATCCCCCAGGAGCGGGAAGCTTGGGCGTGCGCGGGTTGCGGGGGCGCAGCCCCCGCAACCGTGGCGGCGTCAAGGGGGGGAAGGGCGCAAGCCCGCTCCCCCCTTGGCGCCGCCACACCCCTCCCCCTTCTAAAGGGGCGTATCGCCCCCCTTGTGGGGGAGGCGCATTCGCCATCTTGCAAAACGGCGGGGAATCGGGTACACTTAAAAAAGAGAAGCGAGGTGAAGCGTATGCGCGAGTGGAGATGGCTGCGGGAGGCGCGCCTGGACGGGCGCGTGGAGTGGAACGTGCCCATGGCGGAGCTTACGACGCTGCGCGTGGGCGGCCCGGCGGAGGCGGTGGTCTTTGCCGGGAGCGAGGAAGACGTCTGTTGGGTGACGCGGGCCTGCCGGGAGCGGGGCGAGCAGCTGACGCTCCTTGGCCGCGGCAGCAATCTGCTGGTGCGCGACGGCGGCATAGGCGGCGTGGTGCTCTGCCTTGGGGCGGGGTTTTCCGACGCGGCGGTGCGCGGAAACACGATCGAGGCGCAGGCGGGAATGAGCCTTGCCAATCTGGCGCTGGCGGCCAGGGACGCGGGGCTTGCGGGCCTGGAGTTTGCCGGCGGCATCCCCGGCAGCGTGGGCGGCGCGGCGGCGATGAACGCCGGGGCCTACGGCGGGGAGATCGGGCAGGTGCTGCGCCGGGCGCGTCTTTTGCTGCCGGATGGGACGGTGCGGGAGGCGGAAAACGCCGAGCTGCGCTTTGCCTACCGCACGAGCGCCATATTGCAGCAGGGCGCGGTGGTGCTGCGGGCGGTCTTTGCCCTGGAGACGGGGGAGAAAGCGGAGATCGCGTCGCGCATGGCGGAGCTTGCGGCGCGGCGGCGGGAGAAGCAGCCGCTGCAGTACCCTTCGGCGGGGAGCTTTTTCAAGCGCCCGCAGGGGGACTTTGCCGGGCGCCTGATCGAGGAAGCGGGCCTGAAGGGGCGGCGCGTCGGCGGGGCGCAGGTGTCGGAAAAGCACGCCGGGTTCCTGATCAACGTGGGCGGCGCTACGGCGGCGGACTTCCTGCGGCTGATGGAAGAGGTGCAGGCGGCGGTGTATGAAAAGAGCGGCGTGCACCTGGAGCCGGAGGTGCGGATCCTGGGTGAGGACGAAGGGGGGACGGAGCGATGAAGCTGGTGGTGGTCACCGGGCTTTCCGGCGCGGGCAAGTCGCAGGCGCTGCACGCGCTGGAGGACATGGGGTTTTACTGCGTGGACAACCTGCCGCCGATGCTGGTGCCGAACATGGCAAAGCTCTGCCTCGACCACGCCGACGCCATCGACAAGGTGGCCCTGGGCCTGGACACGCGCAGCGGCGCCTTCTTTGGCGAGATGGACGAGGCGCTGGACGAGCTTTTGCGGCGCAACATCCGCTATGACATACTCTATCTGAACGCCTCGGACGAGGAGCTGGTGCGGCGCTACAAGGAGACGCGCCGCGCCCACCCGATGGGCAGCGACGCGCTGCTGATCCAGAACATCCACAAGGAGCGGCAGATGCTGCGCGGGCTGGAGGCGCGGGCCACGCGCGTCATCGACACCACGACCATGCTCACGCGCCAGCTGCGCGAGACGCTGCTGCGCCTCTACGGCGACGGGGACGTGGGCAAGGCGATCCAGGTAAACGTCCTGTCCTTCGGCTTTAAGCACGGCATGCCGCAGGACGCGGACCTGGTCTTTGACGTGCGCTTCATCCCCAACCCCTTCTACATCCCGGAGATGCGGCCGATGACCGGGGCGGACAAGCCGGTGCGGGACTATGTGATGCAGTTTGCGGAGACGAAGACGTTCCTGAGCAAGGTGCTGGACCTTTTGCAGTTCCTGATCCCGCACTACGTCTCGGAGGGGAAGGACCGGCTGGTGATCGGCGTGGGCTGCACGGGCGGGCAGCACCGCAGCGTGTGCCTGGCCATAGAGATCACGGAGGGGCTCAAGAAGGCGGGGTTCCACGCTTCGGTCTCGCACCGGGACAGCCCCGCGTCCCATACATAGAAAACGAGCGGGGGAAGGGGGGAAGCGCGATGTCCTTTGCCACGGACACCAAGCAGGAGCTGTGCGAGATACGCGACAAGCCCTGCTGCGAGCTGGCGGAGCTGGCGGCGCTGCTGCACGGCGCGGGGGCGCTGCACATCGGGCGGGACGGGCCGTTCTTGACGCTGAACACGGAGACCCCGCGCGTGGCGCGGCGGGTGTTCACGCTGTGCAAGGCGCGCTTTGGCTTTACGCCGGAGCTGCGCACGCAGGCGCGCAAGCGCCTGAGGCGCCGCAACACCTACCAGGTGGTATTGCCGCCGGGGCGGGCGGACAAGGTGCTGGTGGAGTGCGGGCTGATCGCCCTGGCAAGCGACGGGCTGCGCATCCGGCGCGCGGTGCCGCTGTCGCTTCTGCGCCGGAAGTGCTGCAAGCACGCCTACCTTCGCGGCGCGTTCCTCGCGGCGGGGACGATCTCCGACCCGGGCAAGGGCTATCACCTGGAGATCGTCTCCTCCGGGCAGGAGTACGCCGAGTCCCTGGCCGCGCTGATACAAAAATTGGAAATTCCTGCGAAAGTGGTTCCGCGCCGGGAGAGTTTTGTGGTATACTTAAAAGAGAGCGAATACATCGTGGAGTTCCTCAACCGGATCGGCGCGCACCAGGCGCTGATGGCGCTGGAGAATGTGCGCATCACAAAGAACGTGCGCAACAACGTCAACCGCGCCGCCAACTGCGACAGCGCCAACGTGGACAAGACCATGGACGCCTCGCGCCGCCAGATCGAGGCCATCCGGGAGATCGAGGAGGGGATGGGCTTTTCCCGCCTGCCGCGCCACCTGCGCGAGATGGCCGAAAAGCGCCTGGAGTTCCCCGAGACGCCCATGAAGGAGCTCGGCGAGTGCTTTTCGCCCCCCATCAGCAAGAGCGCGGTCAACCACAGGCTGCGCCGGCTCGTGGAGATCGCCCAGGAGATGCACAGAAAGAAAGGGGAATGACTCGATTATGCTACAGCAAACCATCGTCATCACCAACCGGGATGGTCTGGACGCCAAATCCGCCGCCATGCTGGTTCAGGTGGCCTGCCGCTACCGTTCGCAGATACTCATCGAACAGGGCACAAAGATCATCAACGGCAAGTCCATGATGGGCGTGCTCTCTCTGGGCGTGGGCGCCAACGATCAGGTCACGCTCATGACCAACGGCGCGGACGAGAAGGAGGCCATGAAGGCCGTCTCCGCGGTGCTGAGCTCCGGTTTTAAGAGCTGAAGGAAGACATTTCCCGGGCGCGCGAAAACGTGCGCCCGGTTTTTTTACGCGCGAAAGGATCGGAGGAGGGGGCGGGGAGGGGCGCGGGGAGGGGCGCAGCCCCTCCCCGCCTCCCGGTCGCGTTTCTTCCACAAGCTCTGCTTGTGGGAGAAACGCGAGCAGTCGGCGAAGCCGAAAACGACGCGCGGCGGCCCTCCCGCGCTCGCAGGATGGGCTTTGCCCATCATCTGCCTCGCGCGGGACACCCCTGCCCCGGCGGAAATTTCCCCAGGCAATGGATTTGCCATTCCCCTGCCAGAGGGGAACAGACCGGGGCGCTTCGCCTGACGGCGAAACGGTCGAAAAACGACCGCGCAGAGCGCGGCCGAATGAAGAACGGGCACGGGGGGGGCGCGGGGGGTGGAGCCCCCCGCACCCCGGTCGCCGTCCAGGCACAAGCTCTGCTTGTGCCTGCAGGGCGGGCAGTCGGCGAAGCCGAATCCAAGAGAGGAACGGGGAAACCGGCTCGCAGGAGGCTGCGCGGGGCCCCACCCGCCAGCTGCGCGTTTTGCAGCGCATCGGAGCGCCGTTCGGCCCGCGTTTCGCCGCGCTGTGGCCAGGCGTCCGTCACCCGGGGACAGCGGGGGAATGCCTCCCTGCCCACCCGCTGGCGGCCGTCCACGATCGGAGGAAAACGGGCGTTCCCCGGGTCACGGCGGCGCACCCCCAGAGCGCAGGTGGGGGGTGCGGGGGGAGGGCGAAGCCCTCCCCCCGCCTCCCGGTCGTCCTTCTTTCACAAGCTCTGCTTGTGAGAGAAGGACGAGCAGCCGGCGCAGCCGGTCAGCTCCAGATGCGGTCGTAGCTGTACTCCTTGTCCCACTGGTCGGTGGGGGCCCAGATCTCGGGCGAGCCGGGCCAGCGGTGCGCGCGCAGGACCTCGTCGTTGAAGTCCTCCATGCCAAGGCCGGGCTTGTCGTTGGGGCGCATGGTGCCGTTCTGGATCAGCGGCTCGTCCAGGCCCAGAACCAGGTCCTGCCAGTAGTCGTCGTCCGGGGCGTTGAACTCCATGGCGAAGAAGTTCTCCGTGGCCACGCCCGCGTGCGCCGTGGCCAGCGCCGCCACCGGCGTCTCGCACATGTGCATGGCCAGGGCGGTCTTGTACTTCTGCGCCATGTCGCCCATCTTCTTCGTCTCCAGGATCCCGCCGTTGGAGCAGATGTCCGGGTGGATTACCGCCACGGCGCGGCGCCGGCACAGCGGCTCAAAGCTCTCGGTGAGATAGGCGTCCTCGCCCGTGGCAAGGGGCGTGGTCGTGGCCTCGCGCAGCTTAACGTACTCGTCCACCATGTACCAGGGCAGCACGTCCTCGCACCACATCAGGTTGTACTTCTCCAGCCGCCGGAGCAGGCGCTTGGCGTCGTCCAGGCCCATGTGGCCCAGGTGGTCGATGGCCAGCGGCACGCGCCAGCCCAGCACCTCGCGCATCTGGGCGATGTGCTCCTCGTAGCGGTCCAGGCCGCGGTCCGTGATGCGCAGCATCGTGAAGGGGTGCTCGGTGTAGAGGTAGTCGTTCATGCGGCGCTCGGCCGGCTTGTCCGCGATCTTGGCAAGGCCCGTCGCGGGATCGACGTCCATGCTGTTCTCGGGCCGGTGCAGTATGCTCTCCAGGAAGTCCGGCGGGGCGATGACGATGTCCTCCTCCGGGTGGCGCTTGGCCACGTCCTCGATGCTCAGCACCGTCTTGCACATCTTGAAGCCGAAGCGGTCCATGCGCTCCTTGATCGCCTGGGCCTGCGTGCGCCCGTTTTCGCGCAGGATCGGCGGCGTGCGGCCCTGGTCGCAGTACATGCGCACGCTGTCGCGGAACTTGCCGCCCAGCATGCGGTAGACCGGTATGCCGTAGGCCTTGCCCGCCAGGTCCCACAGCGCGATCTCCAGGCCGCTGACGCCGCCGCCCTGGCGCGACTGCCCGCCGAACTGCTTGATCTTGCGGAACAGCCGGTCCACGTCGCAGGGGTTCTCGCCGACAAGGCGGCTCTTGAGCATCGCCGCGTAGGTGGCGGAGGCGCCGTCGCGCACCTCGCCCATGCCCACGATCCCCTGGTTGGTGTAGATCTTGACGAGTATGCAGTGCATGCAGGCCGCCGTGACGTGCGCAAAGCGGATGTCCGTGATCTTAAGCTCGCTCGGGCGCGAAGCGGTGCGCACGTGCGCGAGCGTTTCCTCGTATCGGTTGTCCATGAAAGAGCCTCCCTTTTTCTTTTGTATACCCCCATTGTACCGCAGAGCGCGCCGGATGCAAAGCGGAAATTCCGCCCCGTTCCGCATGGCGGGCCGGGCGGCGCGCGGACAAAAAATCCCCCGCCTTCTTTGGGAAGAAGGGCGGGGGAGGGAGAAAGCCGTCTATTCGCTGCGAATGGCGGCAAGGGCGCTCAGGCGCATGGCGCGCTGAGAGGGGTAGAGGCCGGAGAGCACGCCGACCAGTATCGAGAAGGCCACCGCGCCCAGCGCCAGGTACGGCGGGATCACGGAGCGGAAGGACCCGCCCGCGCCCTGCATGGCTATGGCTATGAGCGCGTTGATGCCCGCGCTCAGGCCGTAGCTGATCGCAAGGCCCAGGATGCCG
>CALWKN010000174.1 GCA_944381265.1 uncultured Clostridia bacterium | reverse complement strand
AGGGCGTTGACGGAGGCGGCCATGATGTCGTCGTGCGTGCCCGCGCCCCAGGAGACCTGCCCCTCCGGCGTCCGTATGCCGACATAGGCGATGGCCTTGGCGTTGGAGCCCTGCTCGATGGCGTGCTCCTGGTACTTGATGATGGAGTAGCGGTAGCCGAGGTTCTCCTTCAGGGCGTTGGAGACGGCGTCCAGGCGGCCGTTGCCGTGCGCGGTGAAGACGCGCTCCTCCTTGCCGCCGGTAAAGACGGTGATGGTGGCCACGATGCCGTTCTCCTGCTTGAAGTGCGCCTCCACCACGTCCAGCGGGTCGAAGTTGTTGACGTAGGTCTCCATGAATATGGCCAGTATGTCGTCGGCCTGCATCTCGCGGTGCTCGCGGTCGGAGACGCGCTTGACCGTGTAGCTGAAGTCCTCGCGCATGGCGGCGGGCAGGTCGTAGCCGAAGTGGCTCTCCAGCACATGGCCGATGCCGCCCTTGCCGGACTGGCTGTTGATGCGAATGACGTCGCTCTCGTAGGCGCGGCCCACGTCCGCGGGGTCAATGGCAAGGTAGGGCACGGTCCACTGCCCGCCGTGCTCGGCGCGCCACTTCATGCCCTTGGTGATGGCGTCCTGGTGCCCGCCGGAGAAGGCCGCGAACACCAGCTGTCCGGCGTAGGGCTGGCGCTCGTAGACGTGCATGCCGGTGACGCGCTCGTAGACCGAGGTAAGGCTCGGCAGGTCGGAGAAGTCCAGCCCCGGGTCCACGCCCTGGGCGTACATGTTGAGCGCCAGCGTGACGATGTCCGTGTTGCCGGTGCGCTCGCCGTTGCCAAAGAGCGTGCCCTCGACGCGGTCCGCCCCGGCCAGCAGCCCCATCTCCGTGTCGGCCACGGCGCAGCCGCGGTCGTTGTGCGGGTGCAGGGAGACGATCACGTTCTCGCGGAAGAGCAGGTGGTCGCACATGTACTCGATCTGGTTGGCGTAGACGTGGGGCATGGAGAGGGAGACGGTGGCGGGCAGGTTGATGATGGCCGGGCGCTCCCTGGTCGGGGCAAAGACGCGCAGCACCGCGTTGCAGACCTCGGCGGCAAAGTCCATCTCCGTGGCGGTGAAGGACTCGGGCGAGTACTCCAGGCGCACGTCCGCCTCGGGCAGCATCTCGTCGCGCAGGCGCACGCAGAGCTCCGCGCCGCGCACGGCGATGTCGCGGATCTCCTCGCGGCTCTTGTGGAAGACCTGCTCGCGCTGGGCGCGGGAGGTGGGGTTGTAGAGGTGGACGATGGCGTGCTTCACCCCGCGCAGCGCCTCGTAGGTGCGGCGCACGATGTGCTCGCGCGACTGCGTGAGCACCTGTATGGTCACATCGTCGGGAATGAGGCCGCGCTCGATCAGCGCGCGCACGAACTCGTACTCCGTGTCCGAGGCGGCGGGGAAGCCCACCTCGATCTCCTTGAACCCCGCGCGCACCAGCGTCTCGAAGAACTCGACCTTTTCCTCCAGGCCCATGGGCACGATCAGCGCCTGGTTGCCATCGCGCAGGTCGACCGAGCACCAGATGGGGGCGCGCTCGATGTGGTCGCGCCTGGCCCAGCGCATGGGCGGGTTCTCCGGCGCGAAGTACTGGATGCCATACTTGCTCGCGTTTTGCATAAGTGTTCTCCTTTCCGGCGCGGGCGGGGGCGAAAAAAGCGCCCTCGCCTCCTGCGGCTGCAAGAGACGAAGGCGCGTTACCTCCGCGGTACCACTCTTGTTGGCAAAATGCCCAAACTCATCTTCCCGGCGCATCGGCGGCCCCTGCCGCGAATGCGCGCCCCTTTGCTAACGGCGGGGTCCCGGCCTCGCCTAGTCGCTCTTTGCTTGCGGTTCAGCGGGCAGCTCGAGGGAGAGGATCGCGCATCCGCCTCCCGTGCCGCCTTGCACCCTGACGGCGGCTCTCTTGTGACGGCAGAAGCGGGCGCTTTGTCCCTGTCAAAGCTTTTGATTTGGGGATAGTATAGCCGAAATGCGCCCGCCTGTCAAGACGCAAAACGCGCGCCGCGCGCCCCGGTCCGCATGGCGGAATGCCGCGCGCCTTTTGCGGCTTTTTTTCATACCGCGCTTGCGAAGAGGCGGGCGGGTGTGGTATCCTAAACACAGGTTACATATATATTACCGCCAAGGGGGAGTTTCACATGTTCTTTTACACCAAGGAAGACGTCATCAAGCTCACGCCGCAGTGGACCGGCGAGCGCATGGAGGACGGCCGGCCCAAGGTGCCCGCCTCCGTCCTGGAGCGCATGCGCAAGCTGACGCTGGAGGAGGTCTGGGGTCTCTCCTACTCCATGGGCTACGAGTTCCAGTCCGAAGGTCACTTCATGACCACCCATTCCACCGAGAACCACCGCCTGGTGGGCCGCGCGCTGACCTGCGTCTGCGTGCCCCTGCGCCAGGACCTGCATGAGGTCGCCACCGCCGAGTCCCGCGAGTTCGGCTTCAAGGGCGGCTACAACAAGTCCGCCGTCGACCGCCTGGTCGAGGACGACGTCATGGTCGTGGACCTGTTCGACAAGGTCGTCTACGGCACGTTCTTCGGCGGCAACCTCTCCACGCAGCTCAAGAACAAGACCAAGCGCGGCGGCGCGGTGGTCTGGGGCGGCATCCGCGACCTGGACCAGGTCAAGCAGATCGAGGGCATCCAGATCTACTACCGCGGCACCCATCCCACCCCCATCCGCGACTACGTCATGACCGGCTACAACGCGCCCTGCCGCATAGGCGAGGCCATCTGCATGCCCGGCGACGTGGTCTTCGGCAGCAACGAGGGCGTGGTCTTCGTGCCCGCTTACCTGGCGGAAAAGACCGTGGACAACGCCGAAAAATCCCATCTGAAGGACGACTTCGGCTTCGAGCGCCTGAAGCAGGGCGTCTACTCCGCCACCGAGATCGACGCCAACTGGTCCGAGGAGATGTGGAAGGACTTCCAGGGCTGGTTCAAGACCAGCGAGATCGCCGCGCCCTTCCAGTACCTCAACTGGGAAGAGGACATCGAGCGCTCCCGCCAGATGCGCGAGCACCCGGAGTCCATCGTCCGCCGCGGCCCGCGCACGGACAACCCGCCCATCCGCTCCACCATCTAATCTGCATAAGAAAAGCAACCCTCCGCATGGATTCCGCATGCGGAGGGTTTTTGCCGTCCAAGGCGCGCAGCGCTCCGGACGATTCAGCCGGGAAGCGGGCGCTTCCGATTCGGCTTTCGCTTGAGGGCGAGTATTTTCATATAGGCGTCCAGATCCCCCAAATCCGTCGGCGCAAACAGGACCCATTTTCCATCGCGATAGGTCGTCGCCTCGTCGTATTGCCGGCAGAGGAGCGCGGGGAGAGCGCCCCGCATTTCCTCAAACGCAGCACGCTCCGCCTGACCGAAGATCACCAGAAAGCCAAAGCAGTTTTCCCGCGCATACAGGCAGCAGAGCGTCTTCCCGCCTCTGCGGTATTTGTATTCATACCGCCAATTCTTTCCGCCCGGTCCCCCAATTTGTTCCATTTCATACGCCGCTTCAATGGCGGAACGGAATCCCTGCCAAACCTCGAACAGGGAGACGCCGAGCAAGTCCCGCAGAGCGGACGGAGTCGGCTCTTCTTTGCACATAAACAACCCTCCTGTTTTGTGTGCCGGATACAGGATCGCAGAAACGGGCAGAGCCG
>CALWKN010000173.1 GCA_944381265.1 uncultured Clostridia bacterium | reverse complement strand
GCGGTTCCCACCGATGTCCGCGGGCCCCCCCCCCCACCCCGGGGGGGCCGGGTTCCCCCCCAGCGGGAACGGGAACGAGGGGCGGGGGCCTCTTCCTCAAGGGGGTGTCGGGGGAGGCCGCAGCCTCCCCTGACGTTCGATCTAAGCGAACCCGCATGGGTTCGCCTCCGCTTCCTCAGGCAAACGGGAACGGGCGCCGCGGTTCCCACCGATGTCCGCGGGCCCGCCCGCCCACCCAGGGTAGGCCGGTTTCCCCACCAGCGAGAACGGGAACGAAGGCCGGGGCCTCTTCCTCGAGGGGGTGTCGGGGGAGGCCGCAGCCTCCCCTGACGTTCGATCAGGCGAACCCGCATGGGTTCGCCTCCGCTGTACCAGACGGCTCCGCCGCCGCCCCCCAGGGCGCGGCGCTGCGGGCGGCTTTAGCCGCCCGGCCCGCCCGCTCCCGCCCGGAGCCGCGGCACGCGGCGAAGGGCGGGGGCGGGCGGGCAACCCCCGCAGGGCGGGCTTACTCGGCGGCCTTTTCCGCGATGCGGATGAGCACGCGCGCGCAGCCGAGCAGCGACTGCACGGAGATGTACTCGTACTTGCCGTGGGCGTTGTGGCCGCCGGCGCAGAGGTTGGGGCAGGGCAGGCCCATGAAGGAGAGGCGGCAGCCGTCCGTGCCGCCGCGGATCGGCTCGACGCGCGGCTCGATCTTGAGGTCGCGCATGGCGGCCTTGGCCAGCTCCACCACGCGCAGGTCCTCCTCGATCTTCTGGCGCATATTGCGGTAGCCGTCGCGCAGCTTCAGCTCCAGCGTGTCCGCGCCGTAGACCTCGTTGAGGAAGGCGGCGGCCCGGACAAAGCCCGCCTTCTTCTGCTCGAGCTTTTCGGCGTCGTGGTCGCGCAGTATGTAGTGCAGCGTCGCCGTCTCCACCGAGCCCTGCATATCCGTCAGGTGGTGGAAGCCCTCGTAGCCCTCGGTGAGGGAGGGCAGCTCGCCCGCGGGCAGCAGGCGGTCAAACTCCATCGCCACAAGGCAGGCGTTGATCATCTTGCCCTTGGAGGAGCCGGGATGGATGGCCTTGCCGTGCACGGTCACCACGGCGGAGGCGGCGTTGAAGTTCTCGTAGTTGAGGGAGCCGACCTCGCCGCCGTCCACGGTGTAGGCAAAGTCCGCGTGGAAGCCCGGCACGTCGAAGTGCTCCGGGCCGCCGCCCACCTCCTCATCCGGGGTGAAGGCGATGCGGATCGTGCCGTGCGGGATCTCCGGGTGCGTCAGGAAGTGCTGCGCCATCTCCATGATCTCGGCCACGCCCGCCTTGTCGTCGGCGCCCAGGAGCGTGGTGCCGTCGGTGACGATGAGCACCTTGCCCACCTCGTTTCGCAGGCAGGGGAACTCCTCCTCGCGCATGACGATGCCCTTTTCGGCGCTGAGTACGATGTCCCCGCCCTCGTACTGCAGGAGGCGGGGCTTAACATACGCGCCGCTAAGCTCTGTCGCGGTGTCCATGTGGGCGATGAAGCCGATGGTCGGGGCCTTGGGCGCGTTGCCGGGGATGGTGGCGTAGACATAGCCCCACTCGTCCATGTGCGCGTCCTCGGCGCCCATCGCCTGCAGTTCGCGCGCCAGCAGCTCGCCCAGCGCCTTCTGCTTCAGCGTGCTTGGGAAGGTGTCCGAGTCCTCGCTCGACTGCGTGTCATAGGATACATAGCGCAAAAAGCGCTCCACAATGCTCTCCATCTGTCATTCCTCCATGTTGTTTTGTATGGCAAGCCCCGGCAGGAAGGTCTCCAGCAGCGCCTCCCGCGCCGCCTCCGCCGTCTGCGCGCCGGCGCGCATTTCCACGGTGAGGTAGAGCCCGTCCACCTGCCGGTAGGCCGAAAGGACGATGCCGCCGTCCGCCAGCGCGCCGCTTACGAGGAAGTACTCCCCCGCCTGCGCGCCCGCGTCCAGATCGACGCCCTCGTAGTTGTAGGTGAGAAGCTGCCGCGCCGTCTCCACAAAGGCGGCAAGGTCCGGGCATTCCGGCGCGTCCTCCAGGAGGACCGTGAGCGAATCGCCCTCCTTCTCCAGCGTCAGCAGCGCCGAGACGCGCGTGCTCTCCGTTTCGCTCCAGCCGGCCATGGCCTCGCGCGGCCAGTCCACGTCGTAGTCCAGGCGGATGCGGTCGTCCTGGCCGAAGTCGAAGTAGTAGTCCGACTCGTCGTACGGGGCCTCGTCCGGCTCCGGGTCCGTGGGCGTCGGGCTCGCCGGCGCGCTCGCAAGCCCCGGCGTCGAAGGGGGCTCCGTCGTCTGCGCCGCCGGGGACGATGCGCAGCCCGCCAGCGCGCAGGCCGTCAGCGCCGCGCACAGCAGCGCCGTTCCAACTCGTTTCATGCCTCTCTTCCCTCCTCCTTTATGCGATATGGTGATTCGGCTTCGCCGACAGCTCGAGGTTTATCCGCAAGCAGAGCTTACAGATAAACCTCGCAGACTGTCGAAAAAGTAGGGTCACTCTCTTGGGGATGCATGAAGGGGCGACTGCGCCCCCGTGCAGCATACGCTGCCCGGGGGTTCCGGCCTGCGGTGCTCCCTAGCGGGAGCGTCCTCGGCCTCCAGGTTCGCTTCGCTCACCCTCGGCAGCCCCTTCATCTTCAATCCGCAGCGGCGGCGTGTACGCCGCGAGGAACGGTTCCGTAGGAACCGTTTCCGGTATCCGGCGC
>CALWKN010000172.1 GCA_944381265.1 uncultured Clostridia bacterium | reverse complement strand
TGCCCTCCGCCGAGCGCACCTCGCTGCCCAGCACCTTGCCGTCCTGCACCTCGTACACCTTGAACTGCTCCGTATGGCCGAAGTGCTGGAACACCTGGCCCTCTTCATACGTCACCGCGATCTTCATGGCAAAACGCCTCCCTTTCTTTTCTCCCCTTCAGTATACACCATTTCCGGCATATGTCAATAACCATTTGGAAAAAAGGCTTGCGGCGCGGGGAAAAAGCTGGTAAGGTTAAGAAAAGGAAAACAAGGAGGGATGGCGCATGACGCGCAAGGCGATACTGATCATGACGGACTCCCAGCGCTGGGACATGGTCAACTGTTACCGGCAGACGGGGCTGCGCACCCCGAACCTGGACGCTTTGGCCGCGCAGGGCACGCGCTTTGCCCGCGCCTACACCACGCAGCCGGTCTGCCAACCGGCGCGCGCGGCGATCTTCACCGGGCTCTACCCGCACTCGGCCGGTTCCTGGACGAACAGCTCCGGCATCTCCAGCACGGCGCGCTCCATAGGCGAGCGCCTGCAGCTGGACGGCGTGCACACCGCCTACATCGGCAAGTGGCATCTGGACGGTGGCGACTACTTCGGCCTGGGCAAGTGCCCGCCCGGCTGGGACCCGGACTACTGGTACGACATGAAGTGCTATCTGGAGGAGCTGCCGGAGGAGACGCGGCGGCTGACCCGCCGCACGGAGAGCATGTGGGAGCAGGACCTGCCATCGGAGCTGCTCTACGGGCACCGGGTGGCGGCGCGGGCGGCGGACTTCCTGGAAAAGCACGGGCAGGAGGACTTTTTCCTGGCGGTGTCGTTTGACGAGCCGCACGGGCCCTTCCTCTGCCCGCCGCCCTACGCGCGCATGTACGAGGACTTCGACTTCCCCAAGGGGGAAAACGTCCTGGACGACCTGCGGGACAAGCCGGAGCACCAGCGCGTCTGGGCGCAGAAGTCCGCCGCCTGGGACCGCAGCGGCCCCATACGCGACCCGGCGTTCTTCGGCTGCAACAGCTACGCGGACGAGCTGATCGGCCGGGTAGTGCGGGCGGTGGACGCCTTTGCCCCGGACGCGCTCGTCCTCTACACCTCGGACCACGGCGAGATGCTGCACGCCCACGGCCTGATGAGCAAGGGCCCCAACGGCTACGACGAGATCACGCGCATCCCGCTGCTCATTCGCGGGCCGGGGCTGCCGGTGGGCGCGGTGGAGGAAAACCCCGTCTCCCACATCAATCTGACGCCGACGATCCTGGAGTGGATGGGCTGCACGCTGCCGCCCTGTCTGGAGGGGCCGAGCCTGCTGCCGGCGCTGCGGCATCCCGGCACGCGCGTAAACGACTGCGTCTATCTGGAGTTTGGCCGCTACGAAGTGGACCACGACGGCTTTGGCGGCTTCCAGCCGCTGCGGGGCGTGTTCGACGGGCGCTACAAGCTCATCGTCAACCTGCTGTGCTCGGACGAGCTCTACGACCTTGCGACAGACCCGGGCGAGATGCGCAACCGCATCGAGGACCCGGCCCTGGCCGCGGAGCGCGACCGCCTGCACGACGCGCTGCTGCGGCACATGAACGAGACGCGCGACCCCTTCCGCGGCTACTACTGGCAGCGGCGGCCCTGGCGGACGGACGCGGCGAACTGCGCCACCTGGGACTACACCGGCATGACGCGCCAGCGCCAGGAAGACCCGCGCCTGGAGGACCGCCAGCTCGACTACGACACCGGCCTGCCCATGGAGGGCGCCACGCGCAAAAAATGATCCCGCGTTTCGTCCCAAGGGGCGGCGGGGGAGCGCGAGGGGGCGCGAGGGGGCGATGCGCCCCCTCGCATGCTGGAAGGGGAGGCGAAAGCCTCCCCTTCCAGGTCGTCCGGCGCTTTTGCGCCGGACGAAGGGCGGGTGGGTGGGGCTTTGCCCCGCCCACCCGCGCAATTCAGGTGTACATCTTCTCCAGTTCCTCGTACTTGTCGTGCGTGATGAGCGCGTCGCGCTGCGTGCCGCGCAGCTTTACGACGTAGGTCCAGCGGCCGTAGGGCGTGATGGAGTCGATGCAGGTCAGGTTGATGATGTAGGACTTGTGGCAGCGGAAGAACACGGAGGGGTCGAGCTTCTCCGCGACCTCGATGAGAGAATCGGAGGTGGGGTAGGACGTCTCCGCTGTGTAGATGACGGTCTGGCGGTTCTCGCGCTGCACCAGCAGTATGTCGTCCATGTCGAGAAAGAGCACGCCGTCGCGCGTGCGCAGCAGCAGGCGGTCGCGCCGGCGCGCCGGGGCCGCGGGAGGGGGCTTTACGCCGCGCTTTTCCTCCCGCCCGCCGCCGAGCAGCAGGCCGCGTATGCGCTCCAGCGTCGCCACCACGCGCTCGTTCTTAAAGGGCTTGACCAGGTAGTCAAAGGCGTAGACCTCAAAGGCCTCGTCCCGGTAGCCTTCGTAGGCGGTAGCGAAGATGAGCGCGGCGCGCGGGTCCATGTCCTGTATGCGCTTGGCGGTCTCCACGCCGTTGAGGCGCGGCATATCCACATCGAGGAAGACCACGTTCGGCCGCTTCTCCTCGAACAGGCGCAGGCCCTCCTCCCCGTCCCCGGCCTCGCCCGCCACGGCAAAGCCGGGCACGCGCTCCACCAGTTTTCGCAGCACCAGGCGCATGCCCGGCTCGTCGTCACAGATCAGGACCTGGAGCGTCTCAGTTTCGCCTGCCATAGGGCGACCTCCTGACGCGGCGGGAGATGGGCGCGTCGAGTATCTCCTTCATGATAAAGGCCTCGCGCAGTTGGGACGCGGTGTAGCGCGGCTGCGAAACGCGCTGCGGCGCGGCAAGTACCTGCGCGGCGTCGGCGGCCTGGCGGGCGCGGTCGGCCTCGTGCAGGCGGTCCAGCTCGCCAAAGTCCATCATGGTCTTTTCCGCGCGCGCGGGGCCGTGAAAGCCGGGGGCGTGGACTTCCTTGCCCTCCGGAGAGGCGTAGGCCAGGCTGCCGCTCGGCTTCGTGCGCCGCGGCGGCTTCTTGCTCGGCAGCACGGGCCGTCTCTCCGGCGCGGCGGCGGGGGAAACGGGACGGGCCTTGGCCGCGGGCCGGGGCGCGCCCTCTTTGGGCAGATCGAACTCGACCTGTATGGTCCCCGGGGCGCTCGTCTCCTCCGCGCTGGGTGCGGGCGGCTTCGGGGGCGTGGGCGGCGCCGACGGCGTCTTCTTCTTGTTCTTGTTGTTTGCCTTGTTCACCGCGCCGACGACGGCGATCACCACGACGATGACGGCAAACAGGCTCTCCAGCATGTCGCCCAAGGGTCATTCCTCCTTTCGGGCGGCGTGGGAAGCGGGGAAGGCGCTTTCTTCGCCTTCCCCGCGCATCCGCCGCTTATTTCCGCGGCGGCTCCTGCTTTGCGGCCGTGCCGCTGTGGGCGATGGAATCGCGCATCTGGGTGTCGGCGATCACGTTCTGCATGTTGTAGTAGTCCAGCACGCCGAGCTTGCCCTCGCGCAGGGCCTCGGCCATGGCCAGGGGCACTTCGGCCTCGGCCTCGACGACCTTGGCGCGCATCTCCTGCACCGCGGCGACCATTTCCTGCTCGTGCGCCACGGCCATGGCGCGGCGCTCCTCGGCCTTGGCCTGGGCGATGCGCTTGTCGGCCTCGGCCTGGTCGGTCTGCAGCTGGGCGCCGATGTTGCGGCCCACGTCCACGTCGGCGATGTCGATGGAGAGGATCTCAAAGGCGGTGCCGGCGTCCAGGCCCTTGGCCAGGACCGTGCGGGAGATCATGTCCGGGTTTTCCAGCACCTGCTTGTGGCTCTCGGCGGAGCCGACGGTGGTGACGATGCCCTCGCCGACTCTGGCGATGACCGTCTCCTCGCCCGCGCCGCCGACCAGGCGGTCGATGTTGGCGCGAACGGTGACGCGGGCCTTGGCGCGCAGCTCGATGCCGTCCTTGGCGATGGCGGCGACCACAGGGGTTTCGATGACCTTGGGGTTGACGCTCATCTGCACGGCCTGCAGCACGTCGCGCCCGGCAAGGTCGATGGCGGCGGCGCGCTCAAAGACCAGGTCGATGTCCGCCCTCTGGGCGGCGATGAGCGCGTTGATCACGCGGTCGACGTTGCCGCCGGCCAGGTAGTGAGCCTCCATCTTGTTGATGGAGATGTCCAGGCCCGCCTTTGTGGCCTTGATCAGCGGGTAGACCAGGCGGGAGGGCGTGATGCGGCGGATGCGCATGCCGACCAGCGTAAAGATCTTGATCTTCACGCCCGAAGCCATGGCCGAGATCCACAGCCCCAGCGGGAAGAAGGAGAAGAAGATGGCCAGCACGACGATGATGGCGACGAGCACGCCAAATGCGATGATGATTTGCTCCATTTGCGTTGTTCCTCCTCGTTATGTTGTCGTATTCATGCGTCGGCGCGACGCACAACGATCCTGCGGCCCTCGACGCGCACGACGCGCACATGGGCCCCGACGTCCACGAACTCGCCCTCTGTGAGCACGTCCAGTTTGACGCCGTCAAAATCCGCCCGGCCCACGGGCCGGAGCATGGTGGTGACGACCCCCTCGCGGCCGAGGAAGTACTTCAGGTCCTCCCCGCTGGTAAAGCCGTCCTGTTTGTCGGTGCGATCCTTTAAGATCAGAGGCGATTTGGCCAGCATGCCCTTGGAGGCCGAGCGCATGCCCAGCGTAAAGAGCAGGCAGAGCAGCAGCACGATGATGATGGTGAGCAGGATGCCCTCCAGCAGGCTGTCCGCCGCCACGATCACGCCGACGAGCAGCAGGGCCAGCCCCGCCACGCCCGGCACGCCAAAGCCCGGCGTAAACAGCTCCACCAGCACCAGCGCAAAGCCCGCGATCAGACAGACCGCGGCCGGCCAGTTGAGCGATATGATGTCCAGCAGTTCCATGCCATCCCCTCCTTTATCCTGGGCTCTGAGGGTAGTATAGCAGAACCTGATGCATCTGTCACGAAAAAGCGTCCAAAAGCCCCCTTTGGGGAGCCGAAGTGTCAGATCAGGCGCCTGAAATGCATTTCTTCCCGCAGCGCCTCCAGATCGCGGGCGTAAACCTCGCGCAGCTTGGGGTTGTAGAGCACGGAGGCCGGGTGGTAGAGCGCGAACAGCGGCGCGCCCAACTCGCTTTCCAGCACCTGCCCGTGCACGCTGCCGATGGCAAGCGGCTTTCCCGTCAGCGCCCGCAGGGGCACGTTGCCAAGGCTGACGATCCACTTTGGCGCGACGATGCCCATTTCCCGCTGCAGCCAGGGGCAAAAGAGGGCGATCTCCTCGCGCGTGGGCGGGCGGTTGACGGTCCTTCCCGTGGGCGACAGGCGCGTTGGGCGGAACTTGACGGTATTTGTGATGTAAAGCTCGGCGCGCCTTAGCCCCGTGGCGGCGAGGAAGCTCTCCAGGTTCTTCCCGGCCCGCCCCACAAAGGGCTTGCCCAGCAGCGTCTCCTGCTCGCCGGGGGCCTCGCCCACCAGCGCCACGCGCGCCCGCGCGTCGCCGTCGCCAAAGACGTAGACCTTGCGGTCCGGGGCGTAGAGATCGTCAAAATAGGCGGCGCACTCCTCGTTCAGGCGCGCCAACTGCGTCAAAGCGTCCAAGCGCCTCTCCTCCTCCAGGATTCCTCGTACAGGCCCAGTTCCCGCTCTAGGGTTCCTCGTACAGGCCCAGTTCCCGCATCTTCTCCCGCAGGGACTTCAGGTCCTGCCAGGCCTCGCGTTTCTTCTGCCCCGTCTCGTCGCGCAGCAGGGCCGAGGGGTGGTAGGTGGGCAGTATGTAGACGCCCTTCTTCTCCACCCAGCGCCCGCGCTCGCGCGTGATGCGTATGTCCGGGCGCACGATGTGCATGGCGGCGGTGCGGCCCAGGCACACGATGATCTTGGGGCGCAGCAGCACGAACTGCGCCCGCAGGTAGGGCAGGCAGGCGGCGGCTTCCTCCTGCGTCGGCTCGCGGTTGCCGGGCGGGCGGCACTTTACGACGTTGGCGATGAAGACCTGCTCGCGATTTAGGCCGATGGACGAAAGCATCCTGTCCAGCAGCTGCCCCGCCGGGCCGACGAAGGGGCGGCCCTGCTCGTCCTCCTGCCGCCCCGGCCCCTCGCCGACGAAGAGCACGGCGGCCTTGCGGTTCCCCTCCCCGGGCACGGCGTTGCGCCGCTCGGCGCACAAATCGCAGCCATGGCAGGCCCGCACAGCGTTTTCCAGGTTTTCCCATGTCAGTTCCACGCGCACGCCCTCCCCTGCTTTTTTCTTTAAGTATACCCGCGGCGCGGGGGTTTTACAAGAGCGGGCGCGGCGTGGTATACTGAAGAATAAAGGAGGGCGCCCGCATGAAGAAAACGAAACCGTCCTGGGAGTCCCGGCCGCACACGGCCTTTTCCTACAGCTTTACGCCGAGGGAGTTTCGCTATTTCCTCTTCGGCAAAAAGGTCTGCCCGTCCTGCGGCGGCAGGCTGCAGAAGCAGAAGCATTTCTTCTCCCACCGCGGCGCGCTGCCGGGGACCTTCCGGCAGGAGGAGATGTACTTCATCAACACCGAGAAGGTCAAGTACTACTACTACACCTACGCCTGCCCGCGCTGCGGCCGGGTCTACCCCTTGCGCGACCTGGCAAACGGGGCGCGCTAGCCGGCGCCCGCCCTGCATGGCAGAAAAACATCCCGCATTTTGACACAAAGCGCGCCAAAGGGCGCTCTTACGGAGGAAAACCCATGCCGGAAGCCTACACCACGCTGTACCGCGCCTTTCGCCCGCACCGCTTCTGCGAAGTGGTGGGCCAGGAGCCGATCGTGCAGACGCTGAAAAACCAGGTCAAGTCCGGCCGCATCGCGCACGCCTATCTGTTCAACGGCACGCGCGGCACGGGCAAGACCACCACCGCGCGGATCCTCGCGCGGGCCATCAACTGCGAGAATCCGCAGGACGGCGAGCCCTGCGGCAAGTGCCCGACCTGCCTTGCCCTTGCGCAGGAGAACAACCTGGACATACTGGAGATGGACGCCGCCTCCAACGGCAGCGTGGACCAGGTGCGCGACCTGTGCGCCAAGGTGGCCTATCCGCCGCAGGCGGGGCGCTACCGCGTGATCATCATCGACGAGGTGCACTCGCTGTCCACCTCCGCCGCCTCCTTTAACGCGCTCCTAAAGACGCTGGAGGAGCCGCCGGAGCACGCGGTGTTCATACTTGCCACCACCGACCCGCAGAAGCTGCCGCCGACCATACTCTCCCGCTGCCAGCGCTACGACTTTAAGCGCATCGGCATAAAGGACATCGCCGCGCAGCTCAGCCGCATCTGCAAGGAGACGGAGTGCGAGGCGGAGACGGAGGCGCTGCTGGACATCGCCCGCGCCGCGGAGGGCGGCATGCGCGACGCCATCAGCCTGCTGGACCTGTGCATGAGCTACTCGCAGAAGCACATCACCGCGGACGTGGTGCAAAGCGCCCTGGGCACGGCGGGGGGCGCGGCGCGCTTTGCCTTTGCCGACGCGCTATCCGACGGGGACGTGGGCAAGGCCCTGCGCGTCATTGACGACCTGATGCGGGCCGGGCGCGAGCCGGCGGTCTTTGCCCGCGAGATGACGCGCCACCTGCGCAACGTGCTGGTCTGCTGCGCCGGCTGCGCCGAGCTTCTGGACGTAAGCGACGAGGACGCGGCGCGTTTTTCCGCGGAGGCGGAGGCCTTCGGCGCGGAGCGGGCGCTGCGGGCCATGGACCTCTTTGCGCACGCCGAGCCGGAGATGCGCTGGGCCAGCCAGCCGCGGATGCAGCTGGAGATGGCGGCGGTGCGCGCCTGCCGCCCGGCCTTTGACCAGAGCGTGCAGGCCCTGACCGAGCGCCTGGACGCGCTGGAGCGCAAGCTGCAAAGCGGCGCCTACGCCTCCCCCCGCGCAAAGCCCGCCCCGGCCCCAAGGGCGCAGGCGGAATCGCCCGCATCTCCGCCCCCTACAGCGCCCCGCCCCGCGCCAAAGGGCGACGCGGCGCTCTGGCAGGCCGTGCTGCAGGAGGTGCGCGTAACGCACATGCGCCTGTACACCGCGCTGCGCAAGGCAGCCTTCCGGGGGCTGGAAGGGGACGCGGCGCAGATCGCCTTTGAGCCGGAGAACGAGGTGTTCTACACCATGCTCTCGGCGGAGGAGAACCGCAAGGCGGTGGAGGACGCCTTTGCCAAGGTCTGCCAGCGGCCGGTCCAGGTGCAGCTGCATCTGAACGCGCCCGCGCCGGCGCCCGCCGCGCCGCGCCTGGACGAGGAGGCGCTCTTTGCCGCCTTTGGCCGGGAGAACGTGGACATCGTGGACTAAAGGCCCTTTACGAAACGGGGCAGACCATGTATAATGGGCAGTGACAACGAAGAGAACATTTAGGAGGTCTTTCGATATGGCAAGAGGCGGTTTCCCGGGCATGCCCGGCGGCAATATGCAGCAGATGCTCAAGCAGGTGCAGAAGGCGCAGGCCAGCATCACCAAGCTCCAGGAGGAGCTGGAGGCGCGGGAGTACGAGGCCAGCGCCGGCGGCGGCATGGTCACCGTGCGCGCCAACGGCAAAAAGGAGCTGCTGTCCCTGACCATCAAGCCCGAGGCGGTCGATCCCGACGATGTGGAGATGCTGCAGGACATGGTGCTTGCGGCGGTCAACGAGGTGCTGCGTCAGGTGGAGGAGACGACGTCTGCCGAGATGGGCAAGCTCACCGGCGGGCTGAACCTGCCCTTCTAAGGCGATGAGCAACATCGATTCCTTCTCCCGCCTCTGCGCGCAGCTCGCTAAGCTCCCCGGCATCGGCCGCAAGAGCGCGCAGCGCATGGCCTACTACCTCCTCTCGCAGCCCAAGGAGCAGGTGGAGGCGCTGGCCGAGGCCATACTCGCGGCGAAGCGGACCGTGCACGAGTGTCCCGTCTGCGGCAACTACACGGACGGGGAGCTCTGCTCCATCTGCGCGGACGAGCGGCGCGACGGCTCCACCATCTGCGTGGTGCGCGACCCGCGCGACGTGGCCGCCATCGAGCGCATGCGCGACTACACCGGCAAGTACCACGTGCTGCACGGCACGATCTCGCCCATGGAGGGCATCGGGCCGGAGGACATCCGCATACGCGAGCTGCTGGCGCGGCTCTCCGGCGTGCGCGAGGTGATCCTGGCCACCAACCCCGACATCGAGGGCGAGGCCACGGCCGCCTACATCGCGCGGCTGCTCAAGACGTATCCGGATCTGAAAGTGACGCGCATCGCGCACGGCGTGCCCATCGGCAGCGATCTGGAGTACACCGACGAAGTCACGCTCGCCCGGGCGCTGCGCGGGCGGACGGAAATGTAAACGGGTGGGTGGGGCAAAGCCCCACCCACCCGCCCTTCCTCCGGGCGCTGACGCGCCCGGAGGACAAGGGGGAGGCTTACGCCTCCCCCTTTTGAGCGTGTCGACGTGCGTCGACACGCTTTAAAAAATGCAAGTCTGCATTTTCTCGAGCGCCATCCTCCTGCGCCCCCTTCATGCATCCCTAAGAGAACGACCCTGCTTTTCGACAGTCTGCAAGGGGGAGGCCCGCGCCTCCCCCTTTTTCTATTCATCCGCGTCGTCCGGCGCGGCGAAGGCGAAGGCGGCGGCCTCCTGCAGGGAGCGCACGGCCACGCAGTCGCCAGGCAGATAGCCGCCGTCGTCCGGCTGCAGAATGCGGGCGAACCCGGCTTCGCGCGCGGCGACGCGCTTTTGCAGCAGACCGCCGACGGGCAGGACCGCGCCGTCCAGCGCGATCTCGCCGGTCATGGCCACGTCCTGGCGCAGGGGGCGGTTCCGCAGGGCGGAGAGCAGGGCCAGCGCCGCGGCCAGCCCCAGGGAGGGGCCGTCCACGTTGCCGCCGCCCTCGACGTTGAAGGCGGCGTCGCGACTGCCCAGGGAAAAGCCCAGCGATTCGACGGCCAGCACGGCGTTGCGCACCGCGTCGCGGGCCATGTCCCCGGCCGCGAGGTTGAGGGAAAAGCCGCCATTCCCCGGCCGCAGGGCGACGGAGAGCGCGCAGACGGCGCCGGTGCGCCCGCGCACGCCCAGCAGTGCGGCGCGGCCCACGGCGGGCGGCGGCGCGGGCTTCGCGGCGGAAACGCGCACGTCGGCCAGCGTCACCTCGCCGCCGCGCTGGGCCGCAGCCAGGGCGCGGACGCATTCGCGGCCGTCGAGGGAGTGCGCGGCGATGTAGCGCAGCGCAGGCGGCGTGGCGCGCAGGCCCAGGCGCTCGGCCGCTCCCTGGGCCACGCGGTAGAGGTCGCGCTCGTCCAGGTCGGCGAAGGCGATCTCCACGCAGCGGGAGCGGAGCGCGGGCGAGAGCTCCTCCGGGCTGCGCGTGGTGGCGCCGATGAGCACGAAGTCCGCCGGCGCGCCGCGGGAAAAGAGCTCGCGGATGTAGCGGGGCACGCCGGGGTCGTCGGGGTCGTAGTAGGCGGAGTCGAAGCGCACGCGCTTGTCCTCCAGCACCTTCAGGAGCATATTCTGCAGCCGGATGTCCATCTCGCCGATCTCGTCGATGAACAGCACGCCGCCGTGCGCCTGCGTCACCAGGCCGAGTTTCGGCTCGGGCAGGCCGCGCCCGGCCAATTCGCGCCCGGCGCCCTGGTAGATGGGGTCGTGCACCGAGCCGATCAAGGGGTTGACGCCGCCCTGGGGGTCGTAGCGCAGCGTGGCGCCGTCCACCTCGACAAAGGGCGCGGAGGCCAGGAAGGGGGAGCCGCTCCTGCCGCGGGCGCTGTCCAGGGCCAGGCGGGCGGCGGTGGTCTTGCCGCAGCCGGGGCCGCCGTAGAGCAGCGCGTGCTGGGGATAGGGCGAGCACAGGGCGCTGCGCAGCGCGCGGAAGGCCCGCTCCTGGCCGACGAGCTGCGCGGGGGCGGTGGGGCGGGCGCGGGCGAAGGCCGACGTGGAAAGGCGGATGCCCTCCTTGACCACCAGGTCCGTCAGCTTCCGGCGCGTTATGGCGTTTTCCGCGCCGCCCATCTCGCCCAGCAGTTCCAGGCGCAGGCTGTCGTAGTAGGCGCGCTCGGCGCGGGCCATGCGCTTTTGCACCAGTTGGTCCAAAGTCTGGCTGGCCTTCCTTCTTGCGCAAGCATCGGCATAATTTTCCTCCAGAAACGAGAGCGGGACGTCCGTGCCGTCGATGTGCAGCAGCTTCTTAATTTCTGCCAGCATTTGATCGATCTGCTCGGGCGTCCCGCTCATGTCGGTGATCTTGGGTTTGCTTCCTGTGCAAAGCGTGCACACGCCTTGGTAGAGCGCGTACAGCCTTGCGCGCTGTTCGGCGTTCATCTGCTGCGCGATCCTCCTTCTCCTGCGAAAAAAATGCGGCGGCGGGAAGGGCGGAATGCTCCCTTCCCTGCGCGCCGCGGGTGACGTTTTGTGTATCTTAGTCCTTGGCGACGATGTTCAGCTTGACCTTGGCGGCGATCTCGGGGTAGAGCTTGATCACGGCCTCGGCCGCGCCGACCTCCTTGATGGCGCCGACGCTGATCTTGCGCTTGTCGACGTCCATGCCGTACTTGGCCTTGAGGGCGTCGGCGACTTCCTGGTTGGTGACCTTGCCGTAGAGGCGGCCGTTCTCCCCGGCGCGCACGGCGATCTCCAGCGTCATCTCGCCCATCTTCTTGGCCAGCTCCTGCGCCTCCTGGCGCTCGACCTCCTTGCGGTGGCTCTGGGCGGACTTGGCGTTCTCGATGGCGTTGAGGTTGGCGGCGCTGGCCTCCATGGCCAGCTTGCGCGGGAACAGGTAGTTGCGGGCGAAGCCGTCGCTGGCCTCGATGATCTGGTCCTTTTTCCCGGTGCCCTTGATGTCTTTGAGCAGTATGACTTTCATAAAGGATCTCCTCCTAGTTTTTTATGTATCTCTTCGCGTGTGTCCCGTCCGTTTCTTCCCTTACGGCGCGCCTTCGTCGTCCTCGTCGTCCTTTCCGCGCAGGCCGAAGTCGCGCGGCGTTGGGCGGCCGATCTTGCGGAAGTAGAAGATCTGCTCCAGGAACCCGAGCAGGAAGAGCACCGTCTGCAGCAGCACGAGGCCCACAGCCTGCAGCAGCAGGCGCACGCCGCGCGGCCAGCCGTGCTTCTTGCCGAACCACTCGATCAGGGACAGGCCCTGCACGGCGTAGACGAAGCGCACCGCGCTCCACACCGCCAAGTACAGCGCGTAGGCGCTGGAGCTGAAGAGCAGCAGGATCCACATCGCCACCACCGCGCCCATGAGCGCCAGATTGAGCTTCACCGGTATGCGCACGCGGGCAAAGTCCGGCAGCGCGGTGAATTCCTCCGCCCTTCCGGCGCGCGCAGCCGCCATCAGCGGCAGCAGCGGGGCGAGGAAGCCGATGTGCAGCGCCTGCTTGGCCAGCGTATCGATGAGGTTGAGGCGCAGGGAGAGGTCGTACATCTCCAGCAACTCCGCCGTCAGCTGCGCGCGCGTCGTTTCGTCCAGCGCCGCGCCCGCCGTAAGTCCCTCCCCGGAGAGCAGGCCCAGGCCCGAAAGCAGGGAGAGGACCAGGTCGTAGAGCGCGGGCGCGCCCTCCTGGAGCGTGCGAAGGCTCTCCGAAAAGTAGTCGACGACGTGCGCCACCGGGTCGCCCAGTATCAGATTGGCGGCGATGTAGCTCACCGCGCCGTAGACCAGCACCGCCACGCCGGAATCCACCATCAGCCGCCAGAGCGGGGCCTTGCGGCGCATGGCGAGGAGCAGCGCGGGCGGCAGGACGAGCAGCGGCGGCAGCAGCCACAGCCCAAGGGGCCAGAGCATATCGCCCACGGCGAGCGTGCTCAGCGCAAAGCCCCCGGCAAAGCCCAGCGCGCCGCCGGCGGCAAGGATCGGCCCGACAAAGAGCCCGCCGCCTACCAGCAGCGCAAACACCGCGCCGGTGCAGGCGGGCACGGCCTGCAAAAACAGCCCCGACACCAGGCCCAGCAAAAACATGCCCGGCGCAAAGAGCAGCGTCCACGCGATCTGTCGTTTGTAACTCATCCTCATCTGTCTCTCCTATGGATGTCCACGCGGGCTTTGTACCCGTCTATTTTAGCCCGAAGGCGCACGGTTTGTCAACAAAGCGCCGCCTGACAATTCCTGCGCCCGATACAAAAAGGAGGAAGCGCCTGTGCGGCGTTTCCTCTCTTCTTCTGTGTAAAGCAGGCGCAGGCCCGCCGCCATTGTCTCGCCTTAGTCGGCGGAGTAGGGCAGCAGCGCGATGTGGCGCGCGCGCTTGATGGCGATGGACAGCTGGCGCTGGTGCTTGGCGCAGTTGCCGGACATGCGGCGGGGCAGGATCTTGCCGCGCTCGGTCACGAAACGGCGCAGACGGGCCAGGTCCTTATAGTCGATGTGCTCGATCTTATCCACACAGAACTGGCAGACCTTGCGGCGCGGCTTGCGGCCGCGGGGCCGGCGAACTCTTTCTTCAGACATTGCTCTCGTACCTCCTTGTATCAGAATGGAAGCTGGTCGTCGTCGTCAACCTCGGTGAACCCCTGACCGGCGAAGTCGTTGGTCGGGGCCGCAGCGGGTTTCGGGGCAGGGGCGCTGTAGCCGGCGCTGCCGCCGTAGGACGAGCCGCCATAGGAGGAGGAATCGCCTCCGTAAGACTGGCCGCCGCCCTGGGACTTGGAATCCACAAACTCGATCTCATCGCAGGAAACTTCGGTCGCGTAGCGCTTGGTGCCGTCCTGCGCCTGATAGGTGCGAGTCTGCAGCGTGCCGACCACGCCGATCTTCTTTCCCTTGTTAAAATAACGGTGCACGAAATCCGCCTGCTGGCGCCAGGCCACGCAGTCGATGAAGTCCGCCTCGCGCACGCCCTGCTGGTTGGCAAAGCGGCGAGTGACCGCCACGACGAAGTGGCACACGGGCAAGCCCGTGTTGGTCGTGCGATAGTCGGGATCCCGGGCCAGATTGCCCACGAGAATGACCTTATTCATCTTGCACCGTCCCCTTTTTCTCTTCTTATTCCTCGATGCGGGTCACAAGGTAACGCATGACGTTCTCGTTGATCTGCAGGTTGCGCTCCAGCTCGCGGGGGAACTCCGGAGCGGCGCTGAACTGCACGAGCACGTAATAGCCCTCATTCTTGAAGTTGATGGGATAGGCCAGGCGGCGCTTGCCCCACTCCTCGACCTTGTCAACGGCGGCGCCGTTGTTGGTCATCAGGGTCTGGAACTGCGCAATGAGGTCCGTGCGGGCCTGATCTTCCATCGCGGAGTCGATGACGTAGAGAAGTTCGTACTTGTTCATGACTTTCACCTCCTTATGGACTTTGGCCTGGCGCGTCGCGCCAAGCAAGGATGGACGCGCTACTCCAACAAGAATAGCACAGACGCGCCCCTTGCGCAAGTAAAATTTGCGCGACAGCGCGTTTTCTGCCATACTTCCGGCAGAGCCACACACAAAGGAGGCGTTCACAGAATATGTACATCTGGCACACACTGACCGTCGGCCATCTTTCCCGCAACAAGTTCTGGGGAGAGAGCAACGACGTGGCCTACCGCGCGCCGCTTGCCACCAGCACGCTGCTGCTTGGGCACGGCGAGGTGATCGTCGCCGACCCCTCGCTCCCGGGCGCGGCCATGGAGAAGGCGCTGCTGGACGCAGCGGGGCTGTCCCTTGCCGACGTCACGCTCGTCTTCTCCACGCACAACCATCTGGACCACCACGTGGACCCGCTTTGCTTCCCGAACGCGCGCTGGCTGATGCCGCGGGTGGACCTAACCTACCTGCACGAGCACTGGGACGAGCACAAGCGCTCCTTCCCGGGGGACGACTGGGAGGCGGTGCAGCGCTGCGAAATCGCGGGCGATGAGATCGCGCCGGAGCTTTTCGTCGTGCCCCTGCCGGGCCACACGGCGGGCACGAGCGGCCTGCGCTTCTGCGCGCCGGAGGGGCGCGTGCTGCTCACGGGCGACGCGGTGATGACGCGCGAGTTCTACAAAGCGGGCGAGCCCTACTTCTTCGGCTGGGACAACGATCTGGCAAAGCAGACCATCGCCCGCCTGCGCGGCACGGCGGACGTCCTCATCCCCGGCCACGGCGAGCCCTTCCTCACCCGCGCCTGGGAATGAGCGCGTGCAAAAAAGAAGCCCTGCGAAAGGGCTTCTTTTTTTGTCATTTTTGCAGCTTTTCCAGCGAGACGCGCAGGCGGCGCAGCGCCTCTTCACGGCCGAGCAGCACGGCGATCTAGATGGCGCCGCAGGGGGTGACGAGCTTCCCGGCCATGGCGATGCGCGCGGGCCAGAGTATGACGCCGTTCTTCTTGCCCTTCCTGGCTGCAAGGCCGAGCAGGGCCCCGTGCACGGCGCTCTCCGTCCACTCCGGCAGCGCCTCCAGGGTAGCTAGGATGTCCGGCAGGTCCTCCCGAGCGGTATCGGCGTTGGTCTTCATCTTCTTGGAGAAGTAGAGCTCCTCGGAGAACTCCGGCATCTCGGTGAGGAAGTCGACCATCTGCGGCAGCTCGCCGAAGACCTCGACGCGCGGCTGCAGGCTGCGCTGGAGGA
>CALWKN010000171.1 GCA_944381265.1 uncultured Clostridia bacterium | reverse complement strand
TGCAAGCGCGGCGCGTCAGCGCCTCCGTTCCTGTTTCAGTGGGTGCGCCGCCGCTGCGGGGGCGGGTGGGTGGGCCCGCCGTCCTCTCGGGGGGAATTCTTCGGCTTCGCCGACAGCTCGCCTTCCGCCCGCAAGCAGAGCTTGCAGACGGAAAGCGACCGGGAGGCGGGGGCTCCGCCCCCCGCACCCCCCAAATGCGCAAACCCGGGGCCGCGCCGCGCGAGGCAGATGATGGGCGACAGCCCATCCTGCAAGCGCGGCGCGTAAGCGCCCCCGTTCCCGTTTCGGGGGTGCGCCGCCGCTGCGAGGGCGGGTGGGTGGGCACGCCGTCCTTGCGGGGGGAATTTTTCGGCTGCGCCGACAGCCCGCCTTCCGCCCGCAAGCAGAGCTTGCAGACGGAAGACGACCGGGAGGCGGGGGGAGAGCTTCGCCCTCCCCCCGCACCCCCCACCCCCTACTCCGCCCTCTGGATGAGGAACAGGCAGGGCGCCTCTTCGCTCTGGTTGGCAAAACGCGCCTCCAGGGCGTTGTAGGCGCGTATGTCCAGCCCGGCGGCCAGCTCCCGCAGCGCGTCGCGCTCGCGCGCGCCCTCCTCGTGCCCGGGGTAACAGCAGATGGACACCGCCCCGCCGGGCGCGAGCAGGCGCAGCGCCGCCCGCACCGCCGCAAGCGTCGTGCCCACGCGCGTGGTCAGATGATGGTCGCCGCTGGGCAGCCAGCCCAGGTTGAACAGCACGCAGCGCACCGGCTCGCGCACGTGATCCTCCATGTTCTCGTGCCCGTCGCAGATCAGGCGCGCCCGCCCGTCGAGCACCCCGTTTTCGCGCAGGCGCGCTTGTGTCGCCTCCAGCGCCGCCCGCTGCACGTCAAAGGCGTACACCCGCCCCTGCGCCCCCACCGCCCGGCACAGCGCCAGCGTGTCGTGCCCGTTGCCGGCGGTGGCGTCCACGACCGCGTCCCCCGGCCGCACAAAGCCGGAGAGCAGGTCGCGCGAGAGATAGCGCGCGTTCCTAAGTTGCATCGCGCTCGCCCTCCCCCGCAAGGCGCTTCAGGTACAGCACCTCGCCCTCGCTCAAGTGCCGGAAGGCGCCGGGCTTGAGGTTCCCCAGCGTCAGGTTCCCCACGCTCTCGCGCCTAAGGAACGTCACCTGCGCCCCCACCGCCGCGAACATCCGCCGCACCAGCCGGTTGTGCCCCTCGTGCACCGAGATGAGGAAGTTCTTCTGCCCGGGGAAGGCCGGGTCGTCCGGCAGGAGCTGCAGGCGCGCAGGCGCGGTGCGGTGCCCGTCGTCCAGCGTCACGCCCGCCTCCAGCCGCCCAAGGTCCCGCTCCTGCAGCGCGCCCTTTGCCCGCACGCGGTAGCGCTTTTCCACCTCGTGCGAGGGGTGCGTCAGCCCCTGCATCAGCGCCCCGTCGTTTGTCAGCAGCAGCAGCCCCTCCGTCTCGTAGTCCAGGCGTCCCACCGGGAACACCCGCTCGTGTATGTCCGGGATCAGGTCGCGCACCGTGCGCCGCCCCTGCGGGTCGGACAGCGTCGTCACCACGCCCTGCGGCTTGTTGAGCATCAGGTACTGCTTCCTCTTCTCCGGGTGGATGGGCTTGCCGTCCAGGCACACCTCGTCCCCCTCCTCCACCTGTACGCCCATGACCCGCACCGTCTCGCCCCGTACCGTCACCCGCCCCTGCGCGATCCATTCCTCGCACTTGCGCCGCGAGGCCACGCCGCAGGAGGCCATGTACTTCTGCAGTCTCATCCGTCTTCCCTCTTCTTTGTCTTTCTCTTTAGAAAAAGCCCTCCAGCACACGCCTTAGGCCCCGCCCGTAGTCCCAGGGCGGGCGCGCGGTGCCGGACAGCGCGCACAAGGGCACGCGCCCGAGCGCTTCTCCCTCGACTTCCAAAATAGCATACCCCAAAACCTGCCATCTTGCAACGGGAAAGTCCGCTTCTTCCGGCAGCACGAAGCGCACCTGCGCCTTCTCCCCCGCCCGCAGCGGCACGCGCCCGGGGAGCAGCGCCCCCACGGGCAGTTCGCCCCCCGGCGCAAGGCGGCTGGGCAGGCGCGCGATCTCCGAAAGCCCCGGCAGCGCCTCCTCCATGCCGTAGTTGGCAAAGCCATAGTCCAGCAGCGCGCATGCGTCCTCCCACATGTCCGGCGCGTCCAGCACCACCGCGATCAGCTGCATCCCGTCCCGCTCCGCCGCCGCCACAAGGCACCGCCCCGCCGCCTTCGTGTAGCCGGTCTTGACGCCGTTGGCCCCCTCGTAGCTGCCCAGCAGCCGGTTCTTGTTGCGCATGGCGCGGTCGTAGTCGTGCCCCAGCCAGGGGATCACCTTGTGCTGTGTGGACACCACCTGCCGGAACACCGGCTCCCGATAGGCCGCCGCCGCAAGGCGCGCCAGGTCCAGCGCGCTCGTGTAGTGCCCCTCCGCCGGCAGCCCGTGCGGGTTGACAAAGTGCGTGTGCCGAAGTCCCAGCTCCGCCGCCCGCGCGTTCATCTGCGCGGCAAAATCCTCTGTGCTGCCGCCTAGCGTCAGCGCCAGCGCCACCGCCGCGTCGTTGCCCGAGCGCAGCATCAGCCCGTAGACGAGCTCCTCCACCGTCAGCTTCTCCCCCGCTTCCAGGTAGATGCTGCTCCCCTCCACGCCCACCATGCGCGCGTCGATCTCCACTTCCTCCTGCAAGCGCCCGCTCTCCACCGCCAGCAGCGCCGTCATGATCTTGGTGGTGGACGCCATCGGCAGCTCCTCCTCGCCGTTTTCGGCAAAGAGCACCCGCCCGGTGCTCTGCTCGATCAGTGCCGCCGCCCGCCAGGAGCCCCGCAGCGCGTCCGCGCTCCCCGGTGCTTCCGCCGTCAGCGCCCGGACGGGCAGGCAGAAACACAGTGCCAGCGCCAACAGTCCCGCGGCGATCCGCTTCCCCTTCATAGACATCACCCTGCTTTCAGGGAATCCATATGCAGGATCCCCCCGCATATGCGCGCGGCCGCCCATCCTCGTGTCCGAGGCGGGCGGCCGCATGGGTCAGGTCACGCCGGTGGGAGCTGGTGCTCCTTTTTGCCGGGGAGCAGGCTCTTTACGTCGTCGAAGATCTGCGGGATCATCTCGATCAGGCGGTCGACGGAGGTGTTGTTCTGCGCCGGCAGCAGCCGCACCTGACCGTTCCCCACGATCAGGAAGGCCACCGGCCGCACGTTGACCCCCGCGCCGGTGCCGCCGGCAAAGGGCAGCGGGTCGTCCGTCACCTCCAGCGGCACCGGCGTCCCGGAGAGCGCGTACTCCCCGCCCCCGGCGACAAAGCCGAAGCTCACTTGGGACACCGGCACCACCGTCAGCCCGTCCCCGGTCTGCACGGGCGAGCCGACCACGGTGTCCACGTCGATCATGTCCTTCAGGTTTTCCATGGTGGTGCGCATGAGCGTTTCAATCGGGTGCGCCATTTGCGAAAAGCCCCCTTTCCCGTCTCACAGAGCAAACGCGCGCTTATGCACGTACATTGCCCCAGATCCAGCCAGAGTATGCAGTGCCCGCGGGCAAAAAAGCAGTCGCGCTTCCAGTCCGGCTCGACGATGAGCCGCACGGCCGCCTCTGCGCTTTGCGCCGGGAGCAGGGCCCGCGCCGCCGCCCCCAGGGCAAAAAGCGCGCCGCACAGCCGCGCCGTAGCCGAGGCGTCGCCCGCAACGCCAAGGCGCAGCCGCATTTCCAGCGTTTCTACGCGCAGTATGCGCGGCAGCTCCCGCAAAAGCGCGCGCGCCAAGGCCCCGCCGCCGCGCTTTCCCTCCGGCAGCGCGTAGCCGCAGAGCGTCTTTTGCAGGGCAAGGCGCCCTGCCGCGTCCCGGCGCAGCGCCGCGCAGAATTCCAGCGCCCCCAGGCGCACGGAAAGGCTGGCGCCGCACAGGCGCAGTTCCAGCCGCAGCACGCGCAAAAGCAGCGCCAGCCCCAGCAGCGCGCCCCCTATCGCCCCCCACTGGCTGGTGGAGAGCCCGGCGGCAAAGCCGCGCACCCCATCGCCGCGCAAAAACTCCAGCGCGAAGCGCTCCGCGGCGTAGAGCAGCAGGTAGAGCCCAAAGACCTGCCCCGGCGCGCGGCGGCGGCGCGCATAGAGGAGCAGCAGCGCGCACAGCAAAAGATTGCAGCCCGCCTCCAGCAGCTGCGCGGGGAAGAGCGGTACGTCGCGCGGCGCGCCCAGCGCCTCCGCAAGGACGATGCCCCAGGGCGGCTCCGCGGGCCGGCCGTAGCAGCACCCGGCGAGGAAGCAGCCCACGCGCCCGACGCCGTGCCCCAGCGCCAGGGCCGGGGCGGCGCGGTCCAGCAGCGGCAGCGCCGGCAGACGCAGGGCGCGGGCGGCCCAGGCGCCAAAGCGCGCCCCTCCGGCCAGACCGCCGTAGAACGCCGCGCCTGCGAGCAGCTGTTCCCGCAGCGCGAGCCCCGGCGGCGCGGTGAGCAGGTAGAGCGCCTTGGCCCCCAGCAGCGCGCCCAGCAGCGCCAGAAGCGCCGTCCACAGCGCCCGCCGCCGCTCCCCCCGCGCCGTCCGCCCGAGGAACAGCGCCAGCCCCAGCGCCGCCCCCAGCGCCGCCAGCACACCATAGGCCGGGAGCCGCACCGGCCCCAGCGCAAAGAACGGGTGCATCCCCCTCCCCCCTTTCCCGCCTATTCTTGCCCGCCTCCCTTCCGCGCATACAAAAAAGCCCCGCCGCAAGGGCAGGCGTTTCGGCTACGCCGATCGCTCGCCATCCAGGCACAAGCAGAGCTTGTGCCTGGATGGCGCCCCTGGGCGGGGGAGGGGCTTCGCCCCTCCCTCATGCTCGTAACTACATCGTTCAGTCTTGCATATCGGAAAATCTAAATTTTATAATGATGCGCT
>CALWKN010000170.1 GCA_944381265.1 uncultured Clostridia bacterium | reverse complement strand
GCATTGCGGAAAGTTTCAAGCACGTTAGATCACCTCTGCTTTCCCACCATTGCCCTCGATCTTCTCCGCTGCGGTCTTGGTGAACTTGGCGGCCTTGACCGTGAGCTTCTTGGTCAGTTCGCCGTTGCCGAGCACCTTGATGCCGTCCAGGGGATTCTTGACGATCCCCGCGTTCTTCAGAGCCAGCGCGTCGACGACGGCGCCGTCCTCAAACGCCTCCAGGGCGGAAATGTTGATCGTGGCGTATTCCTTCGCATAGATGTTGGTAAAGCCGCGCTTGGGGATACGGCGGACCAGCTTCATCTGGCCGCCCTCAAAGCCCTGGGCCTTGCCGCCGCCGGAGCGCGCTTTGCTGCCCTTGTGGCCCTTACCGGAAGTTTTGCCCAGGCCGGACCCCACGCCGCGGCCCAATCTCTTGGGGGCGGTGGTGGAGCCGGCGGCGGGAGAAATCTCATGGAGTTTCATCGCGCACCTCCTGATTAGTCAGCGATTTCTTCGACAGAAACCAGATGTTTCACCGTGAAAATCATGCCGCGGATCGCGGGATTGTCGGGCTGCACGACGGTGGAGCGGATCTTCTTCAGGCCCAGCGCCTTCACCGTGCGGATCTGGTTCTCGTGACGGCCGATGGTGCTCTTCATGAGCGTGATCTTCAGCTTCATCTTCGAAACACCCTCCTTAGCCCAACAGTTCTTCGACGGACTTGCCGCGCAGGCGCGCGACCTCTTCCACGGTCTTAAGGCGGCTCAGACCCTCGATCGTCGCCTTGACGATGTTGATGGGGTTGTTCGTGCCGTAAGACTTGGTGACGATGTCGCGGATGCCCGCGGTCTCGATGACGGCGCGCGCCGGGCCGCCGGCGATGACGCCGGAGCCTTCGGGGGCGGGCTTGAGCACCACGGAGCCCGTGCCGAACTTGCCGATCACCTCGTGCGGGATCGTGGTCCCCACGATCGGCACCGTGATCAGGTTCTTCTTGGCGTCCTCAACGCCCTTGCGGATGGCCTCGGGAATCTCCGCCGCCTTGCCCATGCCGCAGCCGACGCGGCCCTTGCCGTCGCCGATGACGATCAGGGCGCTGAAGCGGAAATTGCGGCCGCCCTTGACGACCTTCGTCACGCGGTTTACGGCGACGAGTTTTTCCTTAAATTCGCTCTCTTCGCGATTGTAGCGCTGCATCCTTTTCCCTCCTTACGCTTAGAAATCGAGACCGGCTTCGCGAGCGGCGGCCGCCACTTCGGCCACGCGACCGGTGTAGACATAGCCACCGCGGTCGAACACCACTTCCTTGATGCCGGCGGCCAGGGCGCGCTCCGCGGCGAGCTTGCCGACGAGCTTGGCGGCGCCCTTCTTGTCCACGGACTCAAGCTGCGGCTTGATCTCCTTGTCCAAGGTGGAGGCCTGGCACAGGGTCGTACCCTTCGTGTCGTCGATTACCTGAACGTAAATATTCTTCAGACTCCTGTACACGCAAAAGCGCGGACGCTCCGCGGTGCCGGAGATCTTCTTGCGGACGCGCTCGTGACGAATCCTGCGAATTTCGTTTTTGTCCCTCTTCTGGATCACTTGCGCTCACCCCTTTACTTCTTACCGGTCTTGCCTTCCTTGCGGCGGATGACTTCGGTTTCATACTTGATGCCCTTGCCGTGGTACGGCTCAGGCTCGCGGACGGAACGGACGTTGGCGGCGATGGCGCCGACGAGCTGCTTGTCGATCCCCTTGACGATGATCTTGTTGGGGGTCGGGCACTCAAAGGCGATGCCCTCGGCCGGCACCATCTCGACCGGGTGCGAGTAGCCGATGGTGAGGACCAGGTTCTTGCCCTGCATCTGCGCGCGGTAACCCACGCCCACGACGTCCAGCGCCTTCTGATAGCCCTGGGTGACGCCGATGACCATGTTGTTGATCAGCGTGCGGCTCAGGCCGTGCAGGGACCTGTGCATCTTGTCGTCCGAGGGACGGCTGACGTGCAGCGTGCTGCCCTCGATGTCAATCTTCATGTCGTTGTGGATGTGCTGGGTCAGCTCACCCTTGGGGCCCTTGACGGTGACGAAGTTGTGATCGTCCACCTTGACCGTCACGCCCGCGGGGATGGCCACCGGAAGTCTGCCGATTCTCGACATATTCGAATACCCTCCAAATGTTCAAGCGCTTACCAAACGTAGCAGAGGACTTCGCCTCCGACCGCGTTCTTGCGGGCTTCTTTATCGGTCATGACGCCCTTGGACGTCGAGATGATGGCGATGCCAAGGCCGCCGAGGACCTTGGGCAGCTCTTCGCTCTTGGCGTAGACGCGCAGGCCGGGCTTGGAGATCCTCTTCAGCCCCGTGATGACGCTCTTGCGGTTGGCGTCGTACTTCAGGCCGATCTTGATCGCGCCCTGCACGCCGTCCTCCACCAGGTCCACGGACTTGATGAACCCTTCGTCCAGCAGGATCTTGGCCAGCGCCTTCTTCTCGTTGGACGCGGGCACCAGGATCGAATCGTGCTTGGCCACCAGCGCGTTGCGGATGCGGGTCAGCATATCTGCAATGGGATCATTAACGAGCATTGTGTTACCTCCTTCCGACTACTGCTCCCGCTTACCAGCTCGCCTTGCGCACGCCGGGGATCTCGCCCTTGTACGCAAGCTCGCGGAAGCAGATGCGGCAGATGCCGTACTTCCTCAGAACAGAGTGAGGACGGCCGCAGATGCGGCAGCGCGTGTAGGCGCGCGTGGAGAACTTCGGCTCCCTCTTCTGGCGGATGACGATAGACTTCTTAGCCATTTTGTTCTCCTCCCTTTAGGCCTGCGCAAAGGGCATGCCCAGCAGTCTGAGCAGCTCCCTGGCTTCCTCGTCGGTCTTGGCGGTGGTGACGAAGATCATCTCCATGCCGCGGACCTTGTCCACTTTGTCGTACTCGATCTCCGGGAACAGCAGCTGCTCGCGGATGCCAAGGGCGTAGTTGCCGCGGCCGTCGAAGGCCTTGGTGGAGACGCCGCGGAAGTCGCGCACGCGCGGCAGGGCGATGTTCATGAGCTTGTCGGCAAACTCATACATGCGCTCGCTGCGCAGGGTGACCTTGGCGCCGATCTTCATGCCCTCGCGGACCTTAAAGTTCGCGACGGACTTCTTGGCCAGCGTCGCCAGCGGCTTCTGGCCGGCGATGACGGTAAGATCCGCAAGCGCCGCGTCAAAGGACTTGGGGTTGTCCTTGGTGTCGCCCAGGCCCATGTTGATCACGATCTTCTCCAGCTTCGGGATCTGCATCACGTTCTTATAGCCGAACTTCGCCATCATAGCAGGGGCGACTTCGGTCTTGTACTTGTCCTTGAGTCTAGACACTTCTTCTGTCCCTCCCTCGCTCGATGTTAGAAGGTCTCGCCGCACTTCTTGCACAGGCGGACCTTGGAGCCGTCCTCCAGGATCTTGTGCGCAATGCGGGTCGGCTTGCCGCAGCTGGGGCACACCAGCATCACCTTGGAGGCGTAGATGGGCGCTTCCTGGTGAACGATGCCGCCCTGCTGGCCCAGGCCGCGGGGCTTCTTATGCTTGGTGGCCATCGCGACGCCCTCGACGATGATCTTCCCCTCGGAAGGCATCGCCACGAGCACCTTGCCCTTCTTGCCGGCGTCCTTGCCGGAAAGCACGACGACCGTGTCGTTCTTCTTTACGTGGATTTTCTTAGGCGTAGCCATGTCGTCTACCTCCAATTAAAGCACTTCGGGCGCCAGCGAGACGATCTTCATGAAGTCCTTCTCGCGCAGCTCGCGGGCCACCGGCCCAAAGATGCGGGTGCCGCGGGGCTGCTTGGCGTCGTTGATGACGACGGCGGCGTTATCGTCAAAGCGGATGTAGCTTCCGTCCGGGCGGCGCTTGGACTTGACGGTGCGGACGATGACGGCCTTGACGACGTCGCCCTTCTTCACCGTTCCGCCGGGCGTCGCGCTCTTGACAGAGGCGACGATGATGTCGCCGATGCTGCCGGAGCCGCGGAAGGAACCGCCGAGAACTCGAATGCACATGATTTCCTTGGCGCCGGAATTGTCGGCAACCTTCAATCTGGTCTGCGGTTGTACCATTATTTTCCCTCCCTTACTTGCGGCTTACTTCGCCTTTTCGACGATCTCAACCAGCCGCCAGCGCTTCTCGCGGCTCAGCGGGCGGGTCTCCATGACGCGGACGACATCGCCCACGCCGCAGGAGTTGTTCTCGTCGTGCGCCTTGAGCTTGGTGGTACGGTTCATGATCTTGCCGTACAGGCCGTGCTTGACACGGGTTCTGATCGCAACCACAATGGTCTTATCCATCTTATCGCTGACCACGACCCCGACGCGGACCTTGCGGTTTCCTCTCACTTCAGACATTGAGGTTTCTCCTTTCCGTTTCCCATCAGGCCTGGGCCTTGATCTGGCGATCGCGCTGGATCGTCTTGACTCGCGCAATGTTGCGCTTCGTTTCCCGGATCATCATGGGATTCTGAAGCTGGCCGGTAGCCAGTTGAAAGCGAAGGTTGAAAAGCTCCGACTTGAGCTCCGCCAGCTGCTGGTCCAGCTCGGTATCCGTCATATCAAAGTACTTGTTCGCCTTCATTCTTCGTCACCACCCTGCACTTTGTCAGCCTTCGCTATGATCTTGGTCGTCAGCGGCAGCTTGTGGGCAGCCAGGCGCAGCGCCTCGCGCGCGGATTCCTCCGGAACGCCCGCGATTTCGAACAGCACGCGGCCGGGCTTGACAACCGCCACCCAGTACTCGGGAGAGCCCTTACCGGAACCCATTCGGGTCTCGGCCGGCTTCTGGGTCACGGGCTTGTCGGGGAAGATCTTGATCCAGACCTGACCGCCGCGGCGGATGAAACGAGTCATCGCGATACGAGCAGCCTCGATCTGACGGGACGTAACCCAGCAGGGCTCGGTGGCCTGCAGGCCATACTCGCCGTAGGCAACGAAGTTGCCGCGGCTCGCCTTGCCCTTCATGCGTCCGCGCATGACGCGGCGGCGCTTGACTCTCTTCGGCATCAACATGACTTATTTTCCTCCCTCCGCGGACTTAACCGGGGTCTTCTTGGCGCGGGGAAGCACCTGACCCTTGTAGATCCACACCTTTACGCCGATGCGGCCGTAGGTGGTGCTGGCTTCGGCGAAGCCGTAATCGATGTTCGCCCGCAGCGTCTGCAGCGGGATGGAACCCTCGTGGTATCCTTCGGAACGCGCGATCTCCGCGCCGCCCAGGCGGCCGGAAACCTGCATCTTGATGCCCTTGGCGCCCGCGCGCATCGCAAAGCCCAGGTTCTGCTTCATCGCACGGCGGAAGGAGACGCGCTTCTCCAGGGACTGGGCGACCTTCTCGGCGACGAGCTGGGCGTCCGCCTCGGGCTGCTTGATCTCCAGGATGTTCAGGGAGACCGCCTTGCCGGTGAAGGCCTCGATCTCCTTCTTGAGCGCCTCGGCGCCGGCGCCGCCGCGGCCGATGACGATGCCGGGCTTGGCGGTGAAGATGTTGACCGTCACCTTGTTGGAGGCGCGCTCGATGTCAATGTGGGAGATGCCCGCCCCGAAGAGCTTTTCCTTGAGCATCTTGCGCAGGGCGTGATCTTCCACAAGGTAATTGGAAAAATCCTTCTTGCCCGCGTACCAACGCGCGGACCAATCCTTGATGACGCCGACTCTGGCGCCATGCGGATTAACTTTCTGCCCCATGAATCTTCCTCCTTGTTACTTCTGGTCCAGCACAACCGTGATGTGGCTGGTGCGCTTGAGGATCGAGAACGCCTGGCCTCTGGAGCGGGGATGGAACCGCTTGAGCGTCGGGCCCTGGTTGGCGTAGCACTCGGCGACATACAGCGTGCCGCGGTCCAGCTCCAGGTTGTTCTCGGCGTTTGCAATCGCGCTGTTCAAGACCTTGGCAACAATGGGCGACGCAGCCTTGGGCGTATTCATGAGGATCGCCAGCGCCTGGTCGGCGCTCCTGCCGCGGATGAGATCCAGGACGATCTTCACCTTGCGGGAGGGGATGCGAACGTACTTGGCGGTGCAGCGGGCGCGCTTGTCCGCATTCTTGCGGCGCAGTGCGCTCTTCTCACGGGATCTGGTGGCCATCTGTGTATCCTCCTTCCTAACGGCCGCCGGTGGACTTCTCACCGGCATGACCGCGGAACGTGCGCGTGGGCGCGAACTCGCCCAGCTTGTGGCCAACCATTTCCTCGGTCACATAAACGGGAACGTGCTTGCGGCCATCATGGACGGCGATGGTGTGCCCGACAAAGTCGGGGAAGATCGTGGACGCGCGGGACCACGTCTTGAGCACCTTCTTCTCGCCCTTGTTATTCATTTCTTCAACCCTCTTAAGAAGCCGGGCTTCCACGTAAGGGCCTTTCTTAACGGATCTGGACATTCGGCTTGCCTCCTTACTGGCTTACTTGCCGTTACGGCGCTTGACGATGAACTTATCGCTGGGGTTGCGATGCTTGCGGGTCTTGCGGCCCTGCGTGGGCTTGCCCCAGGGGGTCACAGGTCCGGGCATACCGACAGGAGACTTGCCTTCACCACCGCCGTGCGGGTGGTCGTTCGGGTTCATGACGACGCCGCGGTTGTGGGGGCGGAAGCCCATGTGGCGAACGCGGCCGGCCTTGCCGTAGTTGACGTTCTCGTGGTCGATGTTGCCGACCTGGCCGATGGTGGCCTTGCAGCCCATGGGGATCATGCGGACCTCGCCGGAGGGCAGGCGGACCTGCGCCCAGGCGCCTTCCTTGGCCATGAGCTGGGCGGCGTTGCCGGCGGAGCGCACCAGCTGCGCGCCCTTGCCGGGCAGCATCTCGATGCAGTGGATCAGCGTGCCAAGCGGGATGTTGGCAATCGGCAGGGCGTTGCCGGGCTTGATGTCCGCGCCCTCGCCGCTCATGATCGTGTCGCCCACGTTCAGGCCGTAGGGGGCGATGATGTAGCGCTTCTCGCCGTCGGCGTAGTGCAGAAGGGCGATGTTGGCGCTGCGGTTGGGGTCGTACTCGATGGTCGCGACCTTGGCCGGGATGTTGTCCTTGTTGCGCTTAAAGTCGATGATGCGGTACTTCTTGCGCGCCGCGCCGCCGCGGAAGCGGACGGTGATCTTGCCGTGGACGTTGCGTCCGCCGGTGGAGCGCTTATCTTCAAGCAGGGACTTCTCGGGCTTGTCGCAGGTGATCTCCTCGAAAGCGGAAACCGACATGAAGCGGCGGCCCGGAGAGGTCGGCTTATAGAACTTGATAGCCATCCTGAATTCCTCCTAATAGACAGCGAAAAGTTATTCGGCCATGCCCTCGAAGAAGGCGATGGGCTTGGAGTTCTCCGTCAGCTTCACGTAGGCCTTCTTGACCTCCGCGCGGCGGCCGGAGTGCAGGCCCATGCGCTTGACCTTGCCGGTCTGGCGGAGGGTGTTGACGCGCTCCACCTTGACGTCGAAGATGGTCTCGATCGCCTGCTTGATCTCGGTCTTGTTGGCCTTGACGGCGACTTCAAACGTGTAATCCTTCTTGGCGATCCCGTCGTAGCTGGCCTCGGTCAGGACCGGACGCAGGATGATGTCATGGGGGTTCTTCATTATGCGTACACCTCCTCGATCTGGGCGACCGCATCCTTGAGCACGACGAACTTGTCGCACTTGAGGATGTCCAGGACGTTGATCGTGTTGACGTAGGCGATGGTCAGGCCGGGGATGTTGCCGGAAACGCGGCTGACGGTCTCGTCCTTGCCGGGCAGGACCAGCAGCGTCTTCTTCGTGGCGTTCAGGGCCGCAAGGACCTTGGCCATCTCGCGGGTCTTGGGGCTCTCAAAATGGAGGGCGTCCAGCACGATCATCTCATTGCCGGCGACCTTGGCCGACAGCGCGCACTTCATCGCCAGGCGCTTGACCTTGCGCGGCACGCTCTTGGAGTAATCGCGGGGCTTGGGGGCGAAGACCACGCCGCCGTGCGTCCACTGGGGCGCGCGGGTCGAGCCCTGACGGGCGCGGCCGGTGCCCTTCTGGCGCCAGGGCTTGCGGCCGCCGCCGGCGACCTCGGTGCGGCCCAGGGCGCTCTGCGTGCCCTGCCGCTTGTTGGCAAGCTGTGCAACGATCACCTGGTGCACCACAGGCTCATTCATGGGAACAGCGAAGATGCCGTCGGAAAGCTCGATCTCCCCGATGTTGGCGCCCTGCATGTTCGTCAGTGCAATCTTAGGCATAATTTGCGTTTCCTCCTTATCGCTTGCTCTTTACGCCTTGACGGAATCGCGGATCACGAGCAAGCCGCCGTTGGGTCCGGGGAGAGCGCCCTTGACAAAGAGCAGGTTGCGCTCGCCGTCGACTCTTACCACCTCGAGGTTCTGCACGGTGACGCGCTCATGACCCCACTGTCCGGCCATGTGCTTGTTCTTGAAGACGCGGGACGGATCGGAGTTGGCGCTGAGGGAACCCACGCCGCGGTGGTACTTGGAGCCGTGCGCCATGGGGCCGGTGTGCTGGTTCCAGCGGATGATCGGGCTGCTGTAGCCGTGACCCTTGCTGGTGCCCGTGACGTCGACGCTGTCGCCCTTGGCGAAAACGCCCACCTCGATGTTCTGACCCACCTCGTAAGTATCCGCATCGTCCAAGCGCAGCTCGCGCAGGTAGCGGGTGGCGGCAACGCCTGCCTTCTTGAAGTGGCCTTGCTCGGGCTTGTTCTTAAGCTTCTTTGCGCGGCTCTCCGGGAGAGTCTTGAAGCCTACCTGGATGGCGGAATAGCCATCGCGCTCCACGGTCTTCTTCTGCACAACGGTGCAGGGACCCGCTTCGACGACGGTAACGGGAACGACGCGGCCGTCCTCCAGGAAGAGCTGCGTCATGCCGACCTTCGTGCCGAGAATCGCCTTTTTCATCTTGTTTGGCACCTCCAACATTAGAGCTTGATCTCGATATCAACGCCGGCGGGCAGATCCAGCCGCATCAGGGCGTCCACCGTCTTGGGCGTGGGCGAGAGGATGTCGATCAGACGCTTGTGCGTGCGCATCTCGAACTGCTCGCGGGAGTCCTTGTACTTGTGGGTCGCGCGCAGGATGGTGACGACTTCCTTCTCCGTGGGGAGCGGGATCGGGCCGGAAACGCGGGCCCCGGTGCGCTTGGCCGTCTCCACGATGCGCTCCGCCGACTGATCGATCAGTGTGTGCTCGTACGCCTTGAGTTTGATTCGGATCTTCTGATTGGCCATGTTTTACCCTCCTTCAAGGTATGGAACCCAAATACACCGCGCCGTGTGTGCCGCCTATGGAAACTCATGCGGCGCAGCGTCCCCCGCCCTTCCGAACTGTTGGGAAGGGAAATGGGTTCGGCGTCCGTCTTATGCGGACCGGTCCACGAGAATTACCTGGCGGCCAAGCCAGCAACTTCCCGCTTCATCCCATGCGGCAACTTCTGTAGTATACACCTCCTTCCCCCGGCTTGCAAGGGGCTATTTCTCATTTCCTCAACTTTTTACAAAGAAATTTTCCCGTTGATTTTCGCCTTTGCGGGGCGCGCCGCTTTACACGCCGCCGTGCGTGCCGCGCGGGCGCAAAAACGCGGCCCGCCCTCCGCGTTTTTCGCAAGGGGGCGGGCCGCAGTCCGCGTCTTTCCTATCTCTTCTCCGGCAGCAGGCACTTGACGCCCGCAAAGAGCACAAAGCCAAAGGCCGACATCGATTCATAGAAGATGAATCCTTCGTACACGCGCCCCAGCAGCACGTTCAGCGCCTGCGGCAGCTCCAGCCCGAGGAACGGGCTTTCCCCCAAGCTGAACATGACGAAGTACCCGATCGTCAGCACAGCGCCCAGCGCTACGAGGAAGATACCGGCATTTCTGCACCCTCTTCTCGCCGCCAGGAAGCCCAGCGCGCCGCTGAGGAAGTAGAACGCCAGCCGCAGTTTGTTCACCGTATAGACGGCTTCCCGCGATTCTGCCGTTGCCAGCGCATCCCCTACCGCCGCGGTAAGCGCCGTCAGCAAGATCGCCAGGTACGCCAGCGCCAGCAGACCGACTAGCTTCGCCGCTTCCTTCCAGTCCAGCGACATTCCCCGCGCCTTGGCGTTCAGCAGCAGGCGCACGAATTCCACCGCGAACAGCGCGTAGAGGAATACCAGCGCATAGGGCGCGTTCCACTGAGAGATGTTGAATTCTACCCACACAAGGGGAGAATTGGTCACGATACACAGAACCAGACCCACGAGGAGCGCCGGAACATAGTTCCACGGGCTCTGCCGCCTCAGCGGCCGCAGCGCACCCAGCAGCGCCAGGCAACCCACCACCGCCAGGCCCATCACCAGCCAGGGGATCCAGGTCACATGATAAAATTCGGTGAACCAAAGGTCTTCCACTGTGCGAATTAACGTCACGTTCATGCAGCCCAGGCCGAACACCAGCAGCAGCGCCAGCGCGGCCCCGCCGCCGATCCGTTTCCAGATATATGGTTTCACGTTTTCTCCTCCTCCCATTTTAACTACGATTTGCCCGCCGTCTGCGCCATCGGCATTCACCGCCTTTCCGCATCGTGAACCTTCGTTGCTTACACCAATTATATCACACACCCCCCCTATTGCAATAGACCCTATTCGAATTGTGCCACATTTTCCTGCTGATTTTGCTGCATTTCCCCGCGCCGCCGCCTTTTAAATGCCCCAAAAAGAAAACAAGCCCCCGCCCGCACACCTTGCGCGGAAGGGAAGCCGTCTTGTCATGCCGCGGTCGCTCGGAGATCACACGATCCTCTGCAATTGTATACTACCATGTTCGGTTCTGTCTGTCAATGCCCCAAATCGATGTTTTTAACCCCGCGTTTACCAAAACGCAACGCCGCGCGCCGGGGGACGTCCCGGCGCGCGGCGCGGTCTGACGCGAGAAAACCTTGCCTCAGTCCTCAAACACATAGGTGACAAAGGCGAAGCGGCGGCTGTCCGGCGCCCAGGAGTTGACGTTCATCGTCCCCTGGCCGCCGAGCTCGCCCTTGTCGGGGTCGGTGGCGATCAGCGTTGTGATGGGGCCGCCGCAGGCGTCCATCAGGCGGATGCGGATGTTCTTGTTGGCGGGGTGGTCGCCCGGGGCCACGTCGCCCTTGTAATAGGAAACGAAGACCACGCGCCTGCCGTCGGGCGAGACGTGGGGGAACCAGTTGTTGCTGTCGTCCGCGGTCATCTGCGTCTGCTCGCTGCCGTCGGCGCGCATGCGGTAGGCCTGCATCAGGCCGCTGCGCACGGAGTTGAACCAGATGTATTTGCCGCTGGGGTCGTACTCCGGGCCGTCGTCCAGGCCCTCGGCGGTGGTCAGGCGCACTTCCTCGCCGCTGCCGTCGGCGCTTCGGACGTAGACGTCGAAGTTGCCGCTGCGCTCGGCGCAGTAGGCCAGTGTCTTGCCGTCCGGGGAGATGCCGTGCAGGTAGGAAGGCTTTTCCGGCGTGATCTGGCGGGGCTGGCCGCCGGAGAGGGGCACGGTCCACACGCGCGAGGCGCCGTCCCCGTCCACGCCCGAGGAGATGCCCAGCCACGTCCCGTCAAAGGAGAGGACGTGGTCGTTGTTGCAGCGGGTGCAGATGCCGGTGTCGATCTGCGCGCTTTCGCCGGTGGCGATGTCGTAGCGGAAGATATGGCCCTCGGAGTTATAGAGGAGGAACTTGCCGTCGCGGCTCCAGTTGGGGGCCTCGATGTGCTCGGAAAAGCGGCGCAGCACCTGGCGCTCGCCGGTCTCCACGTCGTAGGTCTGCAAAACGGAGATCATCGTTTTTTCGCTCATGTCTGCTCTTCCTTTCTCAGGCCCGGGGCTTGATGTTGAGGTTGACGCCCAGGTCCTCCTCGGTATCGACGATGGTCCAGCTGCTGCCGGGGTAGATGCCGACCGTGCGCAGGGCGTAGCCCATATTTTCCAGCTCGCCGACGATGGCGTCGCGCCGGTCGCCGACCTCAAAGCCGATGTGGTGCACGCCGTTGCCGTGCTTGTCCAGGAACTCGCGGAAGGTGGAGTCGTGCTCGTCCGGCTCGTGCAGCTCGATGACGAAGCCGCGCTCGCGGCAGTCGATCACCGCGAACTTCAGGCCGTAAAAGGCTTCCTTGCCGCGGTAGGTGAGGTTGGGGTTGTGCGAGGGTTCGTCCACGCGGATCGGCGGCACGGGCACGCCGAAGAGCTCGGCCCACGTCTTGCAGGCCTTTTCGATGTCCTTTACGACAAGGGCGATCTGTATGAATCCCTTGAGGTCGATTGGGTTCTCCATGGTCAAGCCTCCCCGTTTTTGTGTATTTTGTCTTCTTGCCACAGTGTACGACCGCCGGCGGCGTTTGTCAATCCGCTGCCGCCGCCCGCCTGATGAATAGACTGTGAACAATGCGGAAAAGGCAAATTCGGCACTTGATTTTTACCAACGCAAAGTTTACACTAATAGATAGGACCAAAACGCGCGCACGCACTTCATTCTTCCGGGAAGAAGAGGCGGGCGCCCTCCATGATGAACCCGGTTGAAAGGCCCAGGCGCTTGGCCAGGCGCACGGAGGGCAGGTTGTCCCACTCCACGCGGTAGAGCGCGAGGCGCTTCTGTTCCTGGACCCTGCGGATGAGCGCGGCGCAGACCCGCGCGCCCAGGCCCTGTCCGCGCGCGCCGGGGTGCACCGCCACGGAGATATCGGCCAAGCGGCCCTGGCAGACGGCTCCGGCCGCGGCCAGCAGCTCCCCGTTTTCCCCGGCAATGCAGGCGGTGAGGTCGTCCTGCAGCGTCACTTCGCCGCGCAGGCGGTCTTCGTCCGGCATGGCCAAGAGCAGCCGGGAGAGCGCGCCGCCGTCGGTGACGGGCGGCAGGGGTTCCCCGATCACGGGGTAGGGCGCGTAGAGCCCGAGCACGGTCTCGCGCTGCACCCGGATCTGGGAAAGGTCAAACAGCGTGCGCAGGGTTTCGTCCAGGCTGTCCCGCGGCGAGAGCTGCTCCCGCATCTCCAGCGCTTCCGGCACGAGCGCCAGCACGCGCCGGTCCGCGAACGCGTACAGGCAGGCCGGGTATTCCAGGCACAGGTCCTCATCGCCCACGATCTCCTCCTGCCAGCCCATGGCTTCCAGGAAGGCGGCGGTGAATTCGGCGTTTGTCGTCATTCGTCTTTCCTCCCGTTGATTCAACGGCTCGAATTCCGCTTCGGCCGTTTCGATCATACTTCCATCATCTATTCTTTCTAAACCAAAAGGGGGTCAATTTCCATGAGAACCAAGATCTATTACGCGGGCGACAAGCCCAGCATCCAGGAAGTCGCCACCGTCATCGCCCAGGAGTTCAAGCTCCCGGCCGAGCAGCTGCAGCCCGCCTATATGCCCGAGGGCCTGGCCATCGGCTTCATCGGCGCCGAGGACCACAACGGCAAGCCGCACAAGGTCGCCATCGAGTTCGCCAACACCCTGGATCCCAAGCGCATGGAGGCCGCGGCGCTGTTCTGCTGCAGCCCCAAGAAGAGCGACGAGTGCCTGAAGGAGCTGCGCAAGGTGCTGGAGTCCCGCGGCATCAAGGTGCTGCCGGAAGTTCTGGTCTGCCACGGCAAGGTCGGCCTCTTCGGCGGCAAGAACCCCGATGAGGAGGACTTCGCGGCCGCCCGCAAGTTCGCCAACGACTGCATGAACAAGGCCCTGCATCACGAGATCTGACATGAGCCCGTGCGGCGCGCCCGCACGCTGGAGGGGGACGATGGCGCATCGTCCCCCTTTCTTTTTACGCAAAAAAGTTTTGTATAAAGGAGCCGATCCCGCCTTGTCTAGGATCCGAAACGTCGCCGCCCTGCACGACCTGGCCTCCTACGGCCGCTGCTCGCTGACCTGCGTCATTCCCGTGCTCTCCAGCATGGGGGTCAAGGTCTGTCCCATCCCCACGGCCGTCTACTCCAGCGACACCGGCGGCTTTGGCCCGGTCTACGCCCGGGAGCTGACGCAGGACATGGTCCGCATCTTTGAGAAGCTCCGCGCCATCCCCGCGCGGCTGGACGCCGTCTACAGCGGCTACCTCGGCTCGCCCGAGCAGGCGGAGCTCGTCGCCCGCTTTCTGCGCGAGGAGGACGTGCTGCGCGTGGTGGACCCGGTCATGGGCGACGACGGCCGCCTCTACGCCGCCTTTGACGAGCGCATGGTCCGCGCCATGCGCGCCCTCTGCCGCGGCGCGGCGGTCATCACGCCCAACCTCACCGAAGCCGCCCTGCTCCTGGACCGCCCGATGCCGCCGCCCCTTTCCCGCGGCGAAGCCGTCGAGATGCTGGAAGCGCTGCACCGCATCACCGACGGCGGCGCGGTGATCACCTCCGCGCTGCTCGCCGACTACCCGGACTCCGTCTGCACCATCGCCCGAGACGAGCGCGGCGCCTTTGCCGTGATCGCCCCGCGCGTGCCCGGCTCCTATCCCGGCGCGGGCGACATCTTCACCTCCGTGCTCGTGGGCGCGCTGCTGCGCGGGGAGCGCCTGCCCGCCGCCGTGCGCCGCGCCGCCGCCTTTGTCAGCCGCTGCATGCTGCTGACGCACGAGGTCGGCGCGCCTCCGCGCGAGGGCGTGCTGCTGGAGGCCTGCCTGCCGCAGATATGGGACGAGCCCGCCGGCGTGCGGGTCGAAATGCTCTAGTTCATCTTCGTCTTGTGGCTCGGCCGCCCGACGTAGGTGCGATCCAGCGTCACCACGGCAAAATAGCTCGCGCTCAGGTGCTTGATCTCGCCGATGATGCGCCGCGTGATCTCCTCGTCCGCGATCGGGCACTCCCGCGGCACCTGCACGTCGAAGATCAGGTTGGAGTGCGTCCGCCCCCGCACCACGCGGAAGTCGTGGATGGTGAGCGCGGGGTCGATCTTCTTGACCAGCGCCGCCGTCGTCTCCCGCAGGGCGTTGACCTCCGGGTCGTCCACCACGATGGGGTCCATGTGAATGACCAGGTTCACGCCGTGGTCCAGCAGCACCTCGCGCTCGATGTTGTCGATGAGGTCGTGCGTCTTGAGCACGTCCTCGCGCGCGTCCACCTCCACGTGGACCGTGGCAAACGTGCGCCCCGGGCCGTAGGAATGCACCACCATGTCGTGCAGGCCGAGAACGCCCTCGTGGCGGAGGATGTGCCGCCGCAGCAGCTGCTCCATCTCCTCCGTCGGCGCCTCGCCCAGGAGCTTGTTGAGCGTGTCGCGCAGGATCCCCACCGCGGAGTAGAGTATGAAGCCCGCCACTGCCACGCCCATGTAGCCGTCCAGGGAAAAGTGCAGCAGGGGGCTTACGATGGTGGAGACGAGCACGGCGCCGGTCGCCAGCGCGTCGGAAAAGCTGTCCGTCGCCGCCGCGCGCATGGCCACCGAATCGATGCGCTGGCCAAGCGTCTTGTTGTAGCGGTACATCCAGAACTTCACCGCGATGGAGACCGCCAGGATCCCCGCCGTGAGGAAGGAAAAGGTCGCCGTCTCCGGGTGCAGGATCTTTTCCACGCTGTCGCGCAAGAGCTCCACGCCCAGCAGCAGCACGATCACCGCCACCGCAAGCGAGGAGATGTACTCCATGCGCGCGTGGCCGAAGGGGTGGTCGGCGTCCGCGGGCTTTCCCGCCAGCTTAAAGCCGATCAGCGTGATCACCGAGGAGCCCGCGTCCGAGAGGTTGTTGACCGCGTCCGCCGTCACCGCCACGGAGCCCGCCAGGTGCCCGGCCAGGAACTTGCCGGCAAAGAGCAGGACGTTGAGCGCGATGCCGCACACCCCCGCAAGATTGCCGTAGCTCTGCCGCACGGACGGCTTTTCCGTGTCTTTGTAGTCCTTGATGAAGAGCTTTACAAGAAGATTCATGCCTGTCCTCCGTCCATTCCCGTTTCCTCTTCCCCGATCTCCACGCACTGCCCCGTGGAGAAGAGGTAGACCAGGCTGCGCTTCACCGCAAGCCCCGCGCGGCGCGCCGCCTCGCGGTAGAGGCGCACCTGCGCGCCGTGCCGCGCCCGCACGCTCTGCGCGTCCAGGCCCGTGTGGTCGGTCTTGTAGTCCACGAGCAGCGCCCCGTCCGCCTGCAGCACGATGAGGTCGATCACGCCCTGCACAAGGCGCATCTGCCCGCCCGCGTCCAGGCGCAGCTCAAAGGGCTTCTCCCGCAGCGTGGGCGCGCCGCCGCGTATCGCCCGGCCGATCTCGCTTTGCAGGAAGCGCGCGATCTCCGCTTCCGCCGCGCGCACGGCCTCCCCCTCTTCCGGGGTCATGCGCGCCAGGCGCTCCGCCTCCTCGGTCTGGCGGCGCACCTCCGCGCCATAGGCGGCTTCCTCCTGCGCCGCGAAGGCGGCAAAGTCCGCGATCTCCAAAAAGCGGTGCAGCGCCGAGCCGCGCTCCGCCCCGCGCAGCCCGCTCTTCTCCTGGAGAAAGGCGGGCTTTTCGCGCGCAAAGACGCTCTGCGCCCCGTGCGTGAGTTCCGTCACGGACTGCTTCTGCCGCACCTCCGGCTGCGGATATGGGTAGACAAAGCGCAGCTGCGCCAGCGTCTCCTCGCTGGGCTCCCCGATCGCCGGCGCCTGCGGCGCGGGCGATGCCTCTGTTTCCTCCGTCTTCTTCGCCTTCCAGCCCTCTATCTGCCAGCAGTTCGTGGGCGCCTTCCCGCTCGGGACCCAGTGGAACAGATTTCCCCAGACGGCGGGCTCCACAAAGTCAAGCAGGCATTGAGGGTCATCCAGCGGCATGGACCAGCGCTTCTTCTCCTCGCCCCGATCGCCCACCAGCGCCAGGCGCTCCTGCGCCCGCGTCATGAGCACATAGAGTATGCGCATCTCCTCGGCCAGGTCCTCTCTCCGGCGCAGGGCGGCGAGCGCCCGCGTCATCACCGTGCTGTCGCTGGCGGCGCTCTCCGGGTCGTAGTAGTCCAGCGCCAGGCCGTAGTCCCTATGGCAGTAGACGCGGCTGGTCCGGTAGCCGTCCGCGTCGCGGTCGTTGCCAAAGCGGAAGCGCGAGCCCAGCCCCGCGCCGATGACGATGGGGAACTGCAGGCCCTTGGACTTGTGCACGGTCATGATGCGCACCACGTCGTCGTTCTCGGAGAAGGCGGGCACGTCCTCCTCGCGGCTGCGCCCGGCGGTGGAGTCGATGCGGCGCAGGAAGTCCCCCAGCCGCAGCCCCGCCTCGTCGTACTCCGCCGCCCGCTCCGGCAGGGAGCGCAGGTTGCCCGCCCGCGTCTGCCCGTGCGGCAGGGCCATGAGGTCGGCCAGCATCCCCGTCTCCTCCAGCACCGCCGTGCAGAGCACGCTGAGCTTTTCCTCCCGCGCCACGCGGCGCAGCGTCTCCAGGAGCTTGAGGAAGCGCAGCGCCTTTTCGCGCAGTTCCTCCGGCACGTCTTCCCCGTCCCTGCAGGCGAGAAGGTCGCTGTAGACGCGCCTGTCCTCCTCTTTGCCCGCCGTCGCGCGCCCGTGCAGGCGCAGGCGCGCCAGGTCCTCCGCCGCAAAGCCGCCCGCGCCGCGCAGCGCGCCCAGCAGATGCACGTCCTCCAGCGGATTGTGCACCGCCCAGAGCACGTCCAGCGCCGCGCGCACCTCCGGCGCCTCGTAAAAGCTGCCGCCCCCGCCGGCGTAGGCCGGTATGCCCCGCCGGGCGAAGCACTCCATGTACTTGGGCAGGGCCGAGACCACCGCCCGCCGCAGCACCACGATGTCGCTGTAGCGCGCCGGGCGCGTGCCGCCCTGGCCGTCGGAGACGGGCGTGCCCACCAGCCTCTCGATGAGGTCCGCCACCACCTCCGCCTCGCGGGCCGTGGGGCTCTTCTCGTTGGCGTCGCGCTGGAAGGTCAGGAAGATCGTCTTTTCGCCCTCGCCGTCCCCGGTGCGCCCCGCGTAGAGCTCCGCCGCCTCGTCGTACTCGATGCCGCAGCTCTCCCGCGTCATGCAGCGCCGGAAGACCTCGTTGACCGAATTCAGGACGTTGGGCAGCGAGCGGAAGTTGCGGTTGAGCGAGATCAGTGTGCCGCCCTCGCCGCGGGCGTAGCGCGCCTGCTCCGCAAGGAACAGCCCCGGATCCGACTGGCGGAAGCCGTAGATGCTCTGCTTGACGTCGCCGACGTGGAAGGTGTTGTCCCCCCGCGCCGCGCGGCGCAGCAGCGTCTCCTGCACGGCGCTGGAGTCCTGGAACTCGTCGACGAAAATCTGGCTGTAGCGCTGGCGCAGGTCCTCGCAAACGCTCTCGTCCTGCGTCAGCTTCAGCGTCAGCTGCTCCAGGTCGTTGTAATCCACGACGCCCGCGTTCGCCTTCAAGCGCGCAAATTCCGCGTGGAAGCGCCGCGTCACCTCGGCAAGGGCGTGCAGCGCCTCCGACATCTCGGCCATCTGCGCCCGCGTCCAGTCGTCGCACACCGGCATGCCCTTCAGCGCCGCGGCGCAGGCCTCCTTGTAGGCGTCGCGCCACTGCCTGAGCGCATACAGGTCTTCGCTGTCCCAGTCCGTGCTCCGGTTGGGCGAGCGGAAGGTGGCGAATTTCACCGCCGCGCTGCCCGCCTCCGCCGCCGCGCGCACCGCCGCAAGGTCCCCGGCGATCAGGCCCGCCACCTTGCGGCAGTCCTCTTCGGCGCTCCCCTTGGCGAATTCCACCGCCTCTTCGATCCGGCGGCACACCGCCCGCAGGCTGCGCCGCGCCTCCTCCCGCGCCGCAAGGAACCAGGGCGCCTGGGAAAAGTCGCCGGACACGTCTTCGTCGTAGCGCGCTTCCGCCCGCTCCAGCCAGCCGAAGGGGTCCACCTGGCACATCAGGAAGCGGTACAGGCTCTCGACGTTCAGCCGCACCTGCTGTGAGCCGCCCATGCGCTCCAGGCGCGAGAGCATCGCCTCGTCCGCGTAGGCCTCGTCCAGCACATCATCCAGCGCGCGGATGCGCAGGATCGTCTGCTCCGCTTCCGAGGCCACGCGCAGATTGGGGTCCACGCCCGCCTTTTCGCTGTAGCGCGTCAGGAGCGCGCGGCAGAAGGCGTGGATGGTGGAGATGGAGGCAAGCGGCAAGCGCTCCAGCTGCGGCCGCAGGGCGGGGTCTGCCTCCGCCTCCTTTTCCAGGCGCAGGAGCAGGCGCTCGCGCAGCTCGTCCGCCGCCGCCCGCGTGAACGTCACCACCAGGAACGAGGCGATGTCCGCCCCGTTTTTCACCAGATACAGTATGCGCTCCACCAGCACCGCGGTCTTTCCCGAGCCCGCCGCCGCGCTCACCAGCAGGTCGCCGCGGCCAAACTCGATCACCCGCCTCTGTTCTGCGGTAAACTCAGGCATCTTCGTCCTCCTTGCGCATGGTCTCCAGCGCTCCCTCCCCCGGCGGCAGCGCGAGCTCCCGCCTGTCGCACCCGGGCAGTCCCGCCTCAAAGCCGCAGATGTCATGGTAGCGGCAGTACTTGCAGGCGTCCGTCCCCGCCGTCAGGGCCGGGGAGACCTGTGCCTCCCCGCGCAGCGCCGACGCGGCCAAAGCCGTGAGCTTTCGCCGCGTGTGCCGGCGAAGCAGCGCGAACTCCTCCTCCGAGAGCATGAAGCCGCTCCCGGTCACGGTGTATTCCCCGCGCAGCGCGCGGCCGTTCTTCACCCGCGGCTCCACCGGCAGCACCTGGCTCATCCAATCCGGGTCCGTGCACATCTGTTCGAGTATCTCCTGCTCTCCCAGCACATACCCGGAAAGGCGCAGCTTCTTGCGCTGCTTGACGGCGTACTTTTCGTCCGGGCGCCGTCCCTCCAGCCGCAAGGGCGCCTCGCCCAGTTTCTGGTAAAACACGCCCGCCGGGTGCGCGTCCCGCCGCGCCAGCACCGCGTCCAGATAGAGGAAGAGCTGCAGCCGCAGTCCGAAGTAGACCTCGTCCAGCGACAGCGCGGCATTGCCCGTCTTGTAGTCGATCACGCGGGCGTAGGTCTCCCCGCGCAGGCGCAGAAGGTCCACGCGGTCGATCTTCCCCTCCAGATACACTTTGCTCCCGTCCGGCAGGTCCAGGGGCGCGATGTCCTTCGGGGTAAAGACCCACTCCCGCGCGCCCGTGCGGAAGCGGCTCAGCCGCTTTTGCAGCGCCAGCATGCGGCTCATGCGCGCCATCGTCCGCTCGATCTCGCGGCGGCTGGCGCTCTGCAGCCCCTTTTCGCTGCGCCGCCTTTCCTCCGCCGCGAGCAGCGGCTCCAGCACCTCGCCCATCAGGCGCTCGGCCTCCTCGTCGCCGACCGCGTCCTCCCGCTCGCTCAGGCGGCCGACGAACTCCTCCACCGCGCGGTGCTCCAGCGTGCCCCGCTCGCGCGCGTCCATGCGCGGCTCGCGCATCTCCCGCGGGCGCAGACCGTAGCCGATGAAGTGCGCAAAGGGGCACATGGCGAACGTCTCCAGCTGCGAGATGCTCGCCACCGGCCCGTCCACGCCGTATTTTTCCATCTTGCCCGCCTGGAGATAGAGGCGCCTTGCCGTCTCCTGCGAAAGATATTCCTCCTGCGGGCCGTCGATCACCTCGGACAGCGCCCGCGCGTACATCGCCGGCTCCGCCTCGCGCAGCGCCGCGGCCAGGCCGCGCGCCTCCGCGCTGAGCGCCTCTCCCGACGCCCAGGCCCGCAGCGCCGCCGTCAGCGCCTCGCGCATGGCGTCCCGCGCCCCGGCATAGACGTACCTGTCCCCAAGGAGCCCGCATTTTTCCTTCATCTGCGGGAAGACGCGCCCCTCCAGGCGCAGCAGCAGCGGGCTTTTGCGCTTGGCCGTCCCGCGCGCGTCCACCGACGCGTAGGAGAGCACCAGCTCCTCTGCGGGCGAGAGCAGCGCCCGGTGCAGCGCCATGCGCTCGATGGCGGCGCGGTCGCTCAGGCTCCGCAGGCGCAGCTCCAGCCCCGCTTCCTTTGCCGCCCGGCGCACCTGCGCGCGCTCGTCCTCCTGCAGCGCGCCGCCGTCCGCCTGGCGCGAGGGGATGCTGTCGGCGTTGAAGCCCACGACGTAGAGGAGCTTGACCTCCCGCCGCGCAAAGCGCCCGATCTCCCCGACGTACACCGCGTCCGGCGACATGGGGATGGAGCCGATGGCGATGGCCTCCAGTCCCGCCCGCAGGAGCTTGAGGAAGTCCTCCAGGCGCATTTCCTGCTCGCCGCAGAGCTCCACCGCCTGGTCCAGCACGCGGTTGATCGCGGACTGCGCCTGCCGCACGATCTGCATGCGCGTCACATCCCCCTCGCGGGCGCACTTTTCGTACTCCTCCATGAGCTGCCCGGACAGATCCGCCTCGTCCATGAGGCGGGATACACCCTCGCAGAAGGCGCGCACGAGGCGCGTCGTCCCCCCGGCGCGGAAGTCCTGGATCGGCCGCACGAAGCGCAGGCGGATCTCCTCCAGCGTCCGGCGCGGGCTGCCGTCGTCCTCGGCCGGTCCGCCGTCGTCCTCCTCGATGGGCATTTCCCACAGCCGCCCTTCCAGGCCATGCTCCATGGCGTAGAGCTCCAGCCGGTCCGCCTCGCGCTCCTTTACGCCGGCGCAGCCGCTCTTTAGCGCGCGCAGCATGTCCTCCTGGCGGTAGTAGCGCGCCGCGCCCGCCAGCGCCGCCAGCAGGTACTGCGCCGCCGGGTGGTCCGCGGCCGTGGGCTGCTCGTCGATGTAGGCGCGCATGCCGCGCCGCGCCAGCGCCTGGCGCAGCCTCTGGCCGTAGACCCCCATGTCCGCGCAGACGACGGCCATGTCCCGATAGCGCCAGCCCTGCCTGCGGCACTTCTCAAACAGATAGCCCGCCGCGCGCTCGGCCTCCATGTGCGGGTCGCGCGCCTGCACGGCGAATATGCGCCGGGGCGCCTTCTCATAGCTCTGCGGCCGCTCGGCAAAAAGGTTGCGCGCAAGGTGCTCCATTTCGGCGTGCCGCTGCGGCCGGTCCTTCAGGCGCTTTAGGGAGAACGCCGCGCCCTCCTCCTGACACAGCCGGGCGAGCGTGCGCAGCGCCTCCCGCGCCGGGGCGTAGAGCGCCGCGTCGCCGTCGCCTTCCGCGCTCACGGCAAACGTCACATACACATTCCGGCACACCCGTCCCAGCGCCGCCAGCAGGCGCAGCGTGCTGCGCGGCAGCACGTCAAAGCCGTCCGCCAGCACCGTAAGGTCGCGCAGGCTCTGGCACGCATCCGCGATCTGCGCGCTGCGGCGCAGCGCGTCCCCGCCGTCCAGGTAGCGCCCCTCCAGCCGCCGCTCGTACTCCTCGTAGAGCGCGGCCAAATCGTAGACCTTCTGCGTCAGCGTGCCGCCCGGCGGCATGCGATCCGCCGCAAGGCGCAGCAGCGCCGGGTCGTTTTCCCCGCTCTTGAGCTCCGCCAGCAGATCGCCGAGCTGGTCCGCCGCGCCCTGACTGCCGCGGGAAAAATAGCGCATCTCGCCCTTGAGGGCCAGCAGCGCGCTCTTTAGCGCCATGGCCCGCCCGGCGTCGGTGAGGACCACGCGCGCGCCGCCGCCCGCCTCCTGCCGCATCCGCTGCGCAAGGCGCGTGGGCGAGAGCACCTCGACGTTCCACATCACCGAAAGGCGCAGCTCCCGCGCAAGGAACAGCTCCGCCTCCACCGTGTCCTGCTCCGGCACGAGGTACAGCGCCCGGCCGCCCTTTTCCAGCACCGCGCGGATCGTCTCCACGCAGGCGCGCGTCTTGCCGGAGCCCTCGCGCCCCGCTATGCCCACAACGCCCATCTTCTACTCCTTCTTCTGCCCCTCCTGCTCGCGGCGCAGCATCTCCTCGCCGCGGCAGCCGGAAAACACCGCCCGCAGGATCGACTCGTTTGTCGCCTCCATCTCCACGTGCGGCACGCCGCCGTCCAGGTATTCCTCGCCAAAGGGCGAAAAGCCGTAGCGCGCGTAGAACCCCTGCGCCTGTTTCTGCGCCGAGAGGCGGAAGTGGCGCGCGCCCGCGTTCAGCGCCTTGTCCAGCAGCATGCGCATAAGAAGGTCCCCCAGCTGCTGGCCGCGCTTTTCCCGGACCACGCAGACGCGCCCCAGGCGCCAGTAGCCCTCGTCGTCGATGTAGAGCCGGCCGGTGGCGGCGGGCTGCCCCGCGTCGTCGTAGAGCAGGCAGTGGATCGCCCGCGCGTCCAGCGCGTCCATCTCCTCCTGCTCCGGGAATCCCTGTTCCTGCACGAAGACGCGCATGCGCACCTGACGCACCTGACGCAAATCCCCGTCGCCGCGCACAAACTTTCCTGTGACCATAGTTCCTCTTCTCCCCCTGCAAAAGCATTTTCGACTATTATACACGATTTCCCCATAAAAGGAAACACGCGCCGCGCCTTGCGCCTGCGCGCATTTCCGCGTATACTCGAGAAAAATGGGAAGGAGGCCCGCGCCATGCCCGAGATCTCCGCCGAAACCGCCCTCTTCTTCGCCGACCACGCCGAGGCGCTGCCGCTCTACCTCGCCTTTCTGCGCGGCCTTTCCGACGTCTGCCCGGACCCCGTCTGCAAAGTCGGCAAGACGCAGATCTCCCTCTCCCACGGCGGCGTCTTTGCCTGTGTTTCCTTTCTGCGCCTGCGCCCGCGCGCGCAGACGCCGCCCGGCTCCTTCGTTCTGACGCTCTCCTTGCCTTCTCCCCTTTCTTCCCCGCGCGCCGCGGCGCAAGTCCGCATCCGCCCCGGCCGCTATACGCATCACTTCCTGCTCGCCGCGGAGGAAGACCTGGACCCCGAACTCTATGCGCTTGTGGCCGTCTCGCTGTCCCTGGCGGAGAAACGCGCGCCGCGGGCCCGGCTTTAACAAGAATTTCCTTGCGCGTTTCCGGCGTTTGGGGTACAATACCCCTGAAAATATGGAAGCGAGGTGCAAACCCATGCAGGACGAGCGCGATATTGTCGTCTTCACCGACGACGAAGGCAACGACTTTGAACTGGAAGTCATGGACTACTTCTTCTACAATGGCCAGGAGTACGCCGTGCTCTCCGATCCGGAGGCCGCGGGCGAGGGCTGCGAGGAGTGCGCCCACGACGAGGCCTGCGAGGACGAGGCGTGCGAGGGCTGCGCGGATCAGGAAGTCTACATCATGAAGATCGTCCCGATGGACGACGACATGGAGGAGTTCGTCCCGGTGGAGGACGAGAGCCTGATGGAGAAGCTGATCGCCATCGTGGAGCGCCGCTTCGACGGCGAAGAGGTCGGCGACGATCCCGACGAGGAGATCTGAGTCCCGACCGGCAGGCGGCTTGCGCCGCCAAAATACGGGGGAGCGCCGATCTTGTCGGCGCTCCCCTTTTGCGCGCCCGTTTTCCCGGGACGCCTTTGCGCAGCGGAGCTTGCCTGCCGCTGCGCGTTTTATGTTTCCTCCCAAGGATCGCCGTCGTCCGCCTTGCGCGCGCGCTTAAAGCTCGGGTCCCGGCGCGTGACCTTCGCCGGGCGCACCGCTCCCTCGCGGCAGAGCGTCAGCTCCACAAAGCCGGAATGCACGCGCGGCCGCCGCAGCACGCGCCCCGGCGGCGGAGCGCCCGCCTCCCGCGCCGCCAGCAGGAATGCGAAGCTCTCGTCCTCAAAGCCGCGCTCCCCCTCTTTGAGGAAGCGGTGCAGCCGCGTGCGCTCCACGCGCGCCGTGAAGGCGCAAAAATCCGTCTCGCCCAGCGGACAGTCCTGCGTGCCCGCAGGGCACGGCGCGAGAACACGCGCCCCCAGCGCCCGCAGCGCCGACGCCCAGCGCCTGAGCCGCGCGTGGCCCTCCGGCGTGCCCGGCTCCACCAGCAGCAGCGCCCCTTGCGCCGCCTCCCACAGGCGCGGCAGCAGCGCCTCCGCCTCTTCCGGCCGCAGTTCCCCCAGCGCGTAGGAGGCCGTCACAAGCTCCGCCGGCGGCAGGGGCGCCGAACGCATATCGCCCTGCGCAAAGTCTGCCGCGCACCCCGTTTCCCCGGCAAAGAGGCGCCGCGCCAGAGCCAGCATCCCCGCCTCCCGCTCCAGCAGGTGCGCGCGCTCCAGGCCGGGAAAGACCGTGCGCACGGCCCACAGCGCGCTGCCGCTGCCGCAGCCCACGTCCGTCAGCGTCCGCACCGGCGCAAGGCCGGCGGCGCATCCCAACTCCAGCGCCCGCACCAGCGCCGCATACGTACCCGGCATGCGAAAGACCGCGTAGGCGCGCATCTCCGCCTCGCTGGTGAGGAAACTCTCGCCGTCCGGCGCACCCTTTTCGCGGTAGCGCCGGGAAAGGGCCAGCGCCGCCCGCCGCACTTCCTGCGCCGAAGCGCCGCCCAGCTCCCGCTCCACCGCCTGCTGCAGGGAAAGGGGCATCTGCATGGAACATCCCTCCGCCTTTTTCGTTCGTTTGCCGTGGTTTCAAAATCCGTGGCATATGCCGTCCGGTCTGTGCGCATACTCTTTGTAGGATCCGTATAAAATGCCTTAGAGGATGAAGGAGGCCGTCATCATGACACAGGTCCTGCAATTGCCCACACACAACGGCTGGAGCGAGGCGGAGACCGCCGAGCTCTGGCAGGAGGTCCGCGCCGCCAGCGCCGCGGGCCAGCCGCTGCGCGCCGCCTTCGCGCGCCTGGCCGAGCGCACCGGCCGCAAGGCCAACAGCGTGCGCAACTACTATTACGCCGCCGTCAAGGCCGGGCTGGCGCCGGGCGACGTGCCCACGAACCGCGCCCTGCCCTTTCGGCCCTTTGCGCCGGAGGAGATCGACGAGCTGCTGCGCGCCGTGCTCGCCGCGCAGGGGCAGGGTGTCTCGGTGCGCGCCTGCGTCCTCTCCCTCAGCGGCGGGGACCGCTCCGCCGCGCTGCGGCTGCAAAACAAGTACCGCGCGCTGCTCCGCTCGCACCCCGAGCGCGTGCGCGCCGCGCTCGAGCAGCTCCGCGCCGAGGGGATCCCCTGCGCCGACCCCTATCGCCGGGAAGGCCGCTCCGTCTGCGAGGGCGGCACATCCCGCCGCGCCGCCCTGGCCGCGCTGCAATCGCGCCTGAGCGACATGGACGATTCTCTCGGGGGCCAATACCTCGATCTCTGCCTGCAGCTGGCTGATCTCCTCACCGCAAGGGGCGCCTGAGGCGGCATTCAGGCCAAAGCCGCCTGCTTTATGTAGCCAGACGGGCCGGGTCCGGCCCGTCTGAGCGTGTCGACAAAGTCGACACGCTTCGAAAAAATGCAAGTTTGCATTTTTTCGAGTGACATCCGGCGCGCCGCGCGCTGCGCGCACAACGCGCCGGATACCGGAAACGGTTCCTACGGAACC
>CALWKN010000169.1 GCA_944381265.1 uncultured Clostridia bacterium | reverse complement strand
CGTATAACAAGACATATGATGTTACCGGGAGCGCAGAAATATCCGAACTGGTATTCAAGTCTGGCGAAGTGACGTTCACATTGAAGGACGGCGAGTCGATCACGATTCAGGGGCTTCCGGCGGGGTGGACGTTCACCGTTGCGGAGGAGAAAACGCCGGATTATACACCGTCGATCAAAGTAAATGGAACCGAATCTCCAAACGGGACGATAAAACTGAGCGAAAGTGGCAACACGATTGCCTTTGTCAACACCTGCACGATAGCGCCGCCGGAGACGGGCGTGAGCCTGCCGGGCGGGGCGGGGGCGATGCTGGGCGTGGGGCTGGCGGCGCTGGCGGTGCTGCTGGCGCTCGGGCGCCGGCGCGCGCTCCGCTAGGAAGCGGGAAAGGAGGGAGCGCACATGGCGGGCGGCGGCGCGGGGGTTGACCTGTCCGGCTGCGTCTTTGGCGAGCTGCGCGTGCTGCGCCCGGCGCCGGAGCGCAAGGGCGGGCGGCGGGCCTGGGTTTGCCGCTGTTCCTGCGGGCGCGAGGTGTCGGTCCTGGGCAAGTCCCTGCGCAGCGGCCACACCCGCAGCTGCGGCGACCCCGTGCACCGGCGCGCGCGCACACTGGACCTGCGCGGCCGCGTCTTCGGCTGGCTGACCGCGCTTTCCCCCACCGAAAAGCGCGACCGCAAGGGCTCCGTGGTCTGGCTGTGCCGCTGCCGCTGCGGCGCGCTGTGCGAGTACTCCGCCGACGCGCTGCTGCACGCCGACGTCAAGAGCTGCGGCTGCTACCGGCGCACCGTGCTGCCGGCGCAGATGCAGGAGGCGCAGCACAGCCAGGACGGCACGAGCGTGGCGGCGCTCAAGCACAAGCGCCGCGCCGACAACACCAGCGGCTACACGGGCGTCAGCCGCCGTCAGAACGGCAAGTGGCAGGCGACCATACGCTTTAAGCACAAGTTCTACAGCCTGGGCTGCTACGATGCGCTTTCGGACGCGGTGCGCGCCCGGAAGCTGGGGGAGGCCCTGCACGACGAGTTCCTGCAGAGCTACTTTGCCGAGCACCCGGAAGCACTGGAGCGCTTTCTCGCCCGCATCCGAGCCGGGGAGCGCCCGTAAAACACGATTTTAACGCGTTCGCGGAAGGCGGGCGCGTTTTTTTGTGCACAGTTCACAAACTTCATAATTCTTCGTAAAACGTATTGCATCTTCATCAAAACGTGGTACAATGGGAAGCAGAGAAGAAGGGAGGGAGGAGCGATGAAGGACAGGGACCTCATGCAGGAGATCCTGATCCTGCGCAGCCGGGCGGGCTGGACGCAGGCGGAGCTGGCGCGGCGCATCGGCACGACGCAGCGCACGGTGGCGGCGTGGGAGACGGGCGCCTCGGTGCCGCGCAAGGCGATGCGGGTGCGCATCGCGCGGGCGTTCGGGCTGCCGGACGAGAGCCTGCTTTCGGAGGAGGCGGAGGAAGCGCCGGAGCGGGAAGCGGAAGGGGATTTCTTCCGCCGCCTGCAGGAGATGGTGGAGAGCGAGCCGACGCTCACCAGCGAGGAAAAGGCGAATCTGCTGGACTCGGCCAGCCGCATACTGGAGAAATAAAGGGGAGAAGCGAGAGATGGAACAACCGATCATCGCGGTGGATCTGGGGAACTGGTACTCCTTTCTCTGCTGCCAAGTGGGCGGGCGCATGCTGGACCTGCTGCCGGGGGACATGCGCTACGGCTATCCGAGCGTGTTCTTCTATTCCAAGCGCGCGGCGGACAAGGCCAGGAGCCGCGGGCAGACGCCGCCGCCCTGGTGCGGCGCGGAGGCGGTGAAGGCCAAGGCCGTGCCGCAGGGGAACCGCGTGCGGGGCCTAAAGCAGCATTTGGGGGAAGCGCTGGAGCTGGACGACTGGAAGGGCAGCTATGACGAGGCGATCACGGCGCTGCTGCAGTACCTGATGCGCCGCGCCAACGAGGTGCTGCAGACGGAGGCGCTGCAGACGACGCCGCGCCTGGCGCTGGCGCACCCGGCGACGTACACGGTGCCGCAGATGCTGCACATAAAGGCATTGGCGGAGAAGGCGACGCTGGAGGACGGGCGGCACGTGCAGGTGGTGGGGATGATCGCCGAGCCCGCGGCCGGGGCGCTGGACTTTCTCGTCAACAGCCCAATTAAGCGCGAGGAGACGACGGTGCTCACCTACGACCTGGGGGCGGGCACGTTCGACCTGGCGATCGTGACGGCCTATCCCGAGGGGCGCAAGAGCGCGTCGGGTTCTACCTATTATTATGACATCGAGCGCACGGGCGGGCTGCCGGACGTGGGCGGCGCGCGCTTTGACGAGGCGCTGGCGGGCGTGCTGCGGCAGAAACTGCCCGGAAGCGCGCGCGTGGACGAGGACACGCTGCTGCGCCGCGCCGAGGAGGCGAAGCTGGAGCTGACGGACGAGGAGGAGACGGAGGTTGAGGTCGCGGACGCGGGCGGCGTGCTGCACAGTGTGACCGTCACGCGGCAGGAGTTTGAGCGCGCCGCGCGCCCGCTGCTCGAGCGCACGCTCGCCTCCGTGCGCAAAATGCTGGCCGACTACAAGGGCAAGCGGCCGGAGATGCTGGTGCTCACCGGCGGCTCCAGCCAGATGCCGATGGTGCGTGAGGCGCTGCTGAAGGCCTTTCCGGAGTTCGAGGGCAAGGTGCAGCTCTACCGCCCCTCGCGGGCCATCGCCTACGGCGCGGCGCGCTTTGCCACGCCGCCGGCGCAGGAGCGCGACGTGCTGCAGCGCGCCCCGCGCGACATCGGCATCCGCTTCTACTACCTGAACTCCGACCGGCAGTACGTGGACACCTACATACCGGCGGGCACGCCGTTGCCCTTTTCCGGCGGCTTTGAGCGCTCCAGCACGCGCAGAGAGGGGCAGAGGAGGTCCGTGTTCACCGTCATGGAGGCGGCGGTGGCGCACCCGGACAAGCACGAGTGGGAGCGCGACTATCGCGAGATCATGACGGTGGAGCTGGACTACGGGCGCGATGTGCCCAAGGGCACGCCGGCGGAGACCCGCCTTGTGCTGGACAGCGACGGCCTGCTCAGCGTCGAGGCGCGCGACCCCGGCAGGCCGGAGAAGCCGCCCATGCGCTGCACCTGCAGGCTGGGCGACCTAAAGCCGGCGCGGGAGTAAAGGAGGACGCTTATGCGAGACGTTATCGCGGCAGACGTGGGCAACGGCTTTGGCTGCGCTGCGCTGGTGGAGGAAGAGGGGCGGGACGCGGTGTCCATGCTCCCGGCGGACGCGCGCGGCTTCAACCCCAACGAGGGCATGCCCACGGAGGCCTATGTCACGCCGCCAAAGGGCGAGCCCATACTCGTCTGCGACCCGGACAAGGGGCCGGCGGGCCGCCGCATACGCCGCGACCCGGCCCACGCCGTGCGCGCGATCAAGACGCGCCTGCGGCAGGAAGCGCTGGACCTGCCGGGGATCGAGCCCGCGGCCTCGCCTTACGCGGTCTACGGCGCGGCGGCGCGGGACCTGATGCGCCTGGCCAACCGCCAGCGCGCCGCCGACGGGCGCGAGCCCGTCTATCGCCTGGTGCTGACCTACCCGGCGGCTTTCGTGCAGTACGAGGACGCGCTGGCGCTGCTCAACCGCATGCAGGCGGCGGTGGAGGCGCAGGAGGTGGACGGCCGCCGCCTGCAGGTGGTGGGGCGATTGCCGGAACCGGGGGCCGTGGCCATCGACTACCTCTACTACCGGCAGCACTGCCTGCCGGAGGGGGAGCGCCTGGCGGCGGAGAGCTACACGGTGCTGGTCTACGACCTTGGCTACGGCACGTTCGATACGGCGGTGGCCACGGCGCGCAGCCGCGGCGAGCCCTACGAGGTCTACGCCGCGGACGGCCTGCCGGACGTGGGCGGCAAGGACTTTGACGAGCGCCTTTTGCAGGAGGTGCTGGAGCGCCTGGCGGCGGAGGACTACGCGCCGCAGGACGAGCAGGAGCGCGAGGAGCTGCTGCGCGAGGTGGTAGAAGCAAAGCACGAGCTCAGCCGCGAGGAGGAGACGGTGCTGCGTCACCTGGACCGCCGCAGCGCCCGCTATCGCGAGATCCCGCTGACGCGGGCGCGCTTTGAGGAGATCACGCGCGATCTGCTCCTGCAGACCGTGGAGTGCGCCCAGCGCCTGCTGCGCGAGCAGATGCAGCGCGGGCGGCAGATCGACGCGGTGGTGCTCTCCGGCGGGGCGAGCCAGATGCCGATGGTGCGCCGGGCGCTGCAGACGCTGCTGGAGCCGCGCCTTGCGGTGGAGCCGCCCTTCCGGCCCAGCCGGGCGGTGGCCTTCGGCGCGGCGCGCTACGCCTTCAGCCTGCCGGAGGAAGAGAGCGCGGCGCCGGAACCGGAGCCGGTGGCGCGGCTCTACACCCCGCACCCCTACGGCGTGCTTCTCGAGGAAGAGGCGCTGGAAGGCCGCGTGCGCCTGTTGATCCCGCGCGAGGCGCCGCTGCCGGCCACGGCGGAACTGCCGGACTTTTGCCGCGGCGGCCGCCGCGTGGACGTGCGCGTCTTTCGCCCGCGCAAGACGGACAGCGCCGCGCAGAGCCTGCCGCCCGCGCAGTGCGAGAACCTGGTCTTCCTGCACTTTGACCTGCCCCCCGGACGATACAGCCTGCGCCTTACGGTGGAGCGGGACCTGAACCTCTCCGCGCAGCTCGTCGGGCCGGGCGGGGACGTGTACAGCGCCGGCACGGTGCGCCTG
>CALWKN010000168.1 GCA_944381265.1 uncultured Clostridia bacterium | reverse complement strand
GGGGAGACGCAAGGGGGGATGCACGAAAAAGGAGGCGCGCAGAGGAAGGGGCATTTTGGGTGTTTTTCTGGTAAACTTAGGGGAAAATGGTTGAAATTGCGGGGGGAATCGTCTATACTTAGACAGATTGGGGCCGGGGATTCCCCGAGCGGGGGTTTGGGGGAGCGCGGCCCAAAGCAAGAAGAGGAGAGGACGCTCGCACATGAAACAGTTCAAAACCGAGGTCGGCTATCTGCCGGAAGAGCGGCCCAGCTGGATCCGCCTGATACTGTACGCGATCCAGCAGGTCATCGTCATGTTCCCGGCCACCGTCACCGTGGCCCTCGTCACAGGCTTCCAGGTCTCCACCACGATCTTTGCCAGCGGCCTTGCGACGCTGTGCTTCATACTCATCACCGGGCGCAAGATCCCGCTCTACTACGGCTCGAGCTTTGCCTACCTTACGGCCATTGCCAGCATGTGCGCGGCGGAGGGCTTTGTCAAGGTCGACGGCATACTGCCCACCGAGGCCATACAGTACGCGCAGTTCGGCATCATACTCTCCGGCTTTGTCTCCATTGCCGCGGGACTGCTGGTGCGCTTCTTTGGCCGCAGGGCGGTGGAGACGATACTGCCCGCCTCCATCACCGGTCCGGTCGCCATGATCATCGGACTTACGCTGGCCGGCAACGCGCTGTCCGACGCCATCCCCAACACCCCGGACGTCACGGCCGAGAGCGTGACCTGGGTGGTCGTGGCGCTGGTGACGCTCATTTCCACCATCCTCTACTCGCGCTATCTCAAGGGGTTCCTGGGGCAGCTGCCGCTGCTGCTGGGGGCGCTGACCGGCTGCGCCGTGGCCGGCATCGTCTACGCCACCGGCGCGGCCAACCTCTTCCGCGCCATGCCGGCGGCGGCGCTGGACGCCTCCTTGTGGAAGCTGGGCGACGGCTCCATCTTCGCCGTGCCCGCCTTCTCCCTGCCCAAGGTCTCCTGGACCGCGGCGGCGGCCATCATGCCCATCGCCATTGCCACCATTCCGGAGTCCACGGCGCACATGTACCAGCTTGACATCTATGTAAACGACGTGGCCAAGCGCAAGGGCAAGAAGCTCGGCTACAGCCTGATCGACATGCTGGACCGCAACCTGATCGGCGACGGCCTCTGCGACATGATCTCGGGCGTGGTCGGCGGCCCGGCGGGCACGAACTACGGCGAGAACATCAGCACCATGGCCATCACCAAGGTCTTCTCCGTGCCGGTGCTGGTGGCCGCGGCGGTCATCGCCATGATCGTCAGCTTCTTTACGCCCCTCATCCAGGTGATCTACGGCATCCCGCTGGCGGTCATCGGCGGCCTGGAGGTCTATCTCTTCGGCGCCATCGCCGCGCAGGGCATCGCCATCATGATCGACCACAAGGTGGACATGTTCTCCTCCAAGAACATCGCGGTCATCGCCTCCATCATGGTCATCGGCATTGGCGGCAACTACGCCTTCGGCGGCAACATTCCCTTCTTCGGCCTGCAGGTGCCCTGCATTGCCGGCGCGGCGATCTTCGGCATACTGCTGAACCTGCTGCTGAGCATCGGCGAAAAGAAGAAGGCCGCAAAGTAACCCCCTGCCCCCGCAAAAGACGCGGCGGCGGCTGCGGCGAGAGGACATCTTCCCCCCCGCACCCGCCCCGCGCTTTTTTTCATAGATGAAAGAAAACGAGGAGGGACTTTCTTATGGGCGACGCGATACAGATCGGAATCACCATGCTCGTCTACATGCTGGCGGTCATCGGCATCGGCTTTGCCTTTGCCCGCCGCTCCAACCGCAGCTCCGACGACTACTTCCTCGGCGGGCGCACGCTCGGCCCCTGGGTCACGGCCATGAGCGCCGAGGCCTCGGACATGAGCGGCTGGCTGCTGATGGGCCTGCCGGGCCTGGCCTACTGGTGCGGCCTGGCCGACGCCGCCTGGACCGCCATAGGCCTGGCGCTGGGCACCTATGTCAACTGGCTGATCGTCTCCCGCCGCCTGCGCCGCTACAGCGAGCGCGTCGGCGCCATCACTCTGCCAGAGTTCTTCTCCAATCGCTTCCACGAAAAGGGCAAGGTCGTCATGACCATCGCCGCGCTGTTCATACTCGTCTTTTTCACCGTCTACGCCGCCAGCTGCCTGGTCACCTGCGGCAAGCTCTTTTCCACGCTCTTTGGCTTTGACTACGTGGCCATGATGATCGTGGGCGCGGTGTTCGTGCTGCTCTACACCATCATCGGCGGCTTCCTGGCCGAGAGCGCCTCGGACTTCATGCAGGCCGTGGTCATGATCGTGGCCCTGGTGGTCATCGTCGTCACCGCCACCATCGCCGCCGGCGGCCTTGGCGCGGTGCTGGACAATGCCCGCTCCATCCCCGGCTTCTTCGAGTTCTTCGGCCTGGCCTCGCCCGTCACCGCGGACGGCGTGCAGCAGGTGGAAAACGGCGCGCCGCTCTTTGGCGAGGCGCTGCCCTACGGGGGCCTGAGCATCGTCTCCATGCTGGCCTGGGGCCTGGGGTACTTCGGCATGCCGCAGGTGCTGCTGCGCTTCATGGCCATACGCTCTGAACGGGAGCTGACGCAGTCCCGCCGCATCGCTACGGTCTGGGTGCTGATCTCGCTCACCGTCGCCGTGTTCATCGGCATCGTCGGCCGCGCGCTCTATCCCACGAGCCTGCTCACCTCCGCGGACGCCGAGAACGTCTTCATCCTCCTTGCCACCAACCTCCTGCCGCCGGTGCTGGCGGGCCTGGTCATGGCGGGGATACTGGCCGCCACCATCAGCTCCTCCGACTCCTACCTGCTCATCGCCGCCTCGGCCTTTGCCAAGAACATCTACCAGGGCCTGCTGCGCCGCAGGGCCACGGACAAGCAGGTGCTGCTCGTCTCCCGCCTGACGCTGCTGCTCATCGCGCTGATCGCCATCGTCATCGCGCTGGATGAAAACAGCGTCATATTCACCATCGTCAGCTTTGCCTGGGCGGGCTTTGGCGCCACATTCGGCCCGCTGATGCTCTTTAGCCTGTTCTGGAAGCGCATGAACCGCGCCGGGGCCATCGCCGGCATGATCAGCGGCGGCGCCATGGTCTTTGTCTGGAACCTGCTCGTCCGCCCCTTGGGCGGCGTCTGGGACATCTACGAGCTGCTGCCCGCCTTCCTCTTCTCCTGCCTGTGCATCGTGGTGACCTCGCTGTGCACCGCGGCGCCGGAAAAGCGCATACTGGACGACTTTGCGGCCGTGCGCGGCAAGCGCTGAGATACGGGGCCGCCGCGTTGACAGCGGGGCGGCGGCGTGCTATAATGTGGGAAGCGGCGAAAAACGCGCCGCACCCGGGCGCAAACGGGGAATAATCGCGCGAAAGCGGCCCAAGATGGGCAGAGAGCGGACGGTCGGTGCGAGTTCCGCATGGGGTTGCCGCTTGCGCGAGTCTCGGCCCCTCAGTCCGGCGCAGCCCCCGCGTTATCGGGGGAAAGAGAGGGCGCGCACGCGCCAAGCAATCGTGGTACCGCGGGAATACGCCTCCCGTCCTTTGCAAGGAAGGACGGGAGGCTTTTTTCACCGAATGAGGAGGTCTTACGCAATGCCCAACGAACCCTACGACTTTGCCGCCATAGAGAAGAAGTGGCAGCAGATCTGGGAGGAGGAGAAGACGTTCGCCGCCAGCGACGACTTCTCCAAGCCCAAGTACTACACGCTCATCGAGTTCCCGTACCCCTCGGGCGCGGGCCTGCACGTCGGCCACCCGCGCTCCAACACGGCCATGGACATCATCGGCCGCAAGAAGCGCCTGCAGGGCTACAACGTGCTCTTCCCCATCGGCTGGGACGCCTTCGGCCTGCCGACGGAAAACTACGCCATCAAGAACCACGTCCACCCCGCCGTCGTCACCAAGCAGAACATCGACCACTTCCGCCAGCAGCTCAAGATGCTGGGCTTTGGCTTTGACTGGGACCGCGAGGTCAACACCACCGACCCCAGCTACTACAAGTGGACGCAGTGGATCTTCCTGCAGCTCTTTAAGAAGGGCCTGGCCTACAAGATGGAGATGCCCATCAACTGGTGCACCGGCTGCAAGGTCGGCCTGGCCAACGAGGAAGTCGTAAACGGCGTCTGCGAGCGCTGCGGCAGCGAGGTCGTGCGCCGCGTCAAGTCCCAGTGGATGCTGCGCATCACCGACTACGCCCAGAAGCTCCTGGACGGCCTGGACGAGGTGGACTTCATCGACAAGGTCAAGACGCAGCAGCGCAACTGGATCGGCCGCTCCGAGGGCGCGGAGCTGGATTTCGCCGTAAAGGGCCTGCCGGAGAAGCTGCGCGTCTACACCACGCG
>CALWKN010000167.1 GCA_944381265.1 uncultured Clostridia bacterium | reverse complement strand
CGCCTACCTGCACATCAACGCCGACAACGCCGCGCTGCTGCACGCCATCTGCCGCAAGTACGGCCGCGCGCCGATGCGGGCGGACTGCGAGTTCCTGCTCACGCCGGAGCGCCTGAGCCACCTGCGCTGGGAGGGCCCGGCGCGGCTGGAGCTGCGCGCCAACCTCCAGGACCCCGCCTGCCTGCACCTTCTGCGCCTCTCGCTGCCCTTCCTCACCGAGGAGCAGCTGCTGGACCTGGCCAGCGCCCAGGGCTTTGCCGCCCGGATCGATGGGCAGCTGGTGGGCGCGGCGACCTGCGCGGTGTGCGGCGTGGATCTCATGGCCGTGGCGCCGCCCTTCCGGCGGCGGGGCGTGGCCGCGCAGCTGCTGCGGGCCGCGGCGGCGCAGGTCTTTGCCGAGGGCGGGCCGTTCTGCTCGCTCTTTGTGCCGGAGGCGGCGCAGGAGGGGCTGGCGTTCGTGCGCGCGCTGCGCCTGCCGCAGACCGGGCACGAGGCGATCTTTTCCCTGTAAAGGCAAAAAGCCCGCTGCAAGGGGAATCCCTGCGGCGGGCCGAGCGTGTCGACAAAGTCGACACGCTTCGAAAAAATGCAAGTTTGCTTTTTTTCGAGTGACATCCGGCGCGCCGCGCGCTGCGCGCACAACGCGCCGGATACCGGAAACGGTTCCTACGGAACCGTTCCTCGCGGCGTACATGCCGCCGCTGCGGATTGAAGATGAAGGGGCTTCGGCCCCTTCATGCATCCCCAAGAGAGTGACCCTACTTTTTCGACAGTCTGAAGGACGGCCGAAGCCGTCCCTTGCCTTTTGCTCGTCTTATCGCTGGCCCAGGGGCTTTTCGAACAGCACGACCTTGGGCGTCATGGGCGTGATCTCGATCTCGGAGCCGGGCACGCGCACGTCCTGCGCTCCCAGGCACTCCAGGAAGTTCTCCACGCCGGAGACCTCGACCGCAAGGCCCGGGGTCTTGTAGTGCATGGGGATGACCGTGCGCGGCTGGATGAGCTTGACCAGCTCCGCCGCCTGCGCCCCATCGATGGTGTAGTTGCCGCCCACGGGCAGCAGCAGCACGTCCACCTTCTTGAGCGCGCCCAGCACGCTGTGGTCCGGCAGGCAGCCGAGATCCCCCAGGTGCGCCACGCGCATGCCGTCCATGCGGATCAGGAACACGACGTTGCCGCCGCGCTTTGCGCCCTGCACATCGTCGTGCGCGGTGTTGTAGCCGGTGACGGAGACGGCGCCGATCTGGTGCGGGCCGGCGTCGTCCACGACGGCGGGCTCGCCCTTGACCATCTCCACCGCGTTGTGGTCATGATGGCCGTGGGACACGGTCACGATGTCCGCGCGCACGTCCGGGAAGTCCAGGCCGATCTCGCCGTAGGGATCGGTCACGATGGTCTTGCTGCCCTGGATGCGAAAGCTCGAATGTCCAAGCCACTGTATCTTCACTGTCAAATTCCTCCTTAGTCGTCCAAGTGCGTCTGTCTATACCAAACGACCTGCCTGGCCGCGGCCGGCAGCATCGTGAACGTTTGCCCCTCCCGAAGGCAGCGGGCGTAGCGCGCGCCCATCTCCTGGAGCAGGCGCTCCAGCGCCCGGGCGGCGCGGCGCGGATCGTCGTCCAGATCCAGCACCGGGCGGCAGAGCCCCTCCGCGTCCCCGCCCCCGAGGACAAAGCCGCGGCAAAGGATCTCGTAGAGCAGCGTGTCCGCGCTCGAGCGCGCCGGCTCCGGCAGCGCAAGGGGCGGCAAACGCGCGTCCATCTGCCGCAGAAGGCGCTCCTGCGCGCCCGCCGTCAGAAACACGAACGTGTTCCCGCCCTCCACGCGCGAGACGAAGTCCGCGTCCAGGAGAGCGTGCGCGCCGTAGAGGCGAAAGTGCCCGCGCGCGTAGGGCGGCGGCAGAACGTAGGGCCGCACGCCGCTGCGCGCCTGCAGCGCCTCGCAGAGGGCCCGCATTTCCTCCCTCACGCGCTGTGGTGGAACTGCACGCTCACGCGGTTGAGCCCCACGTACTGGTTCTGCACGTGCATATGGTACTCCAGCTCGATGCGCCCCTCCGCGCCGGACATGGCGTACATCACGCGCGTGGGCAGGGCCTCCATGTTCAAACGTCCAAAGGGCGTCACATAGGTGCTGACGTACTTGCAGCCCTGCCTGAGGAGCAGATGCATGCTGGACTCCCCTTCGCGGGAGAGCGTGACCGTGTCGCCCTTCATCTCGATGCAGGTCTGCCCGCTCAGGCCCTCGTCCCCGCTCTCCTCGTACTCCAGGACCGCGGCGTCGCCCTTGCGGTGGAGCGTGGCGCTGGTGGTCAGCTCCATCACCGCCTGCTGCCCGTCCTCCTGCACCTGGGTGGATGTCATCTGCAGAATGACCTTCTGATCGTCCATGGTTTCCTCCCGTTTTTCGGCATCAAAAGCTACGTCTAGCGTACCCCATTGCAGGGAGGATTGCAACACATTTCCCAAACTCTTTACAAAATTTCGCCATGCGGAACGCACTTGTTTACAAACGCGGCACAAACAGCGCGAAATCCCATTTCCCCGACGTCAAACGACGGCCTCTCCCTCCTCGTCCGCCACCACCTGCAGGATCTCCTCCGCCTCGCCGCTCTGCGCGTTGAGGTAGACGAGGTAGGACTCGCCCTCCGCCGTGCCGCTGAGCTCGTAGCAGAGGATCTCCCTTCCGAAGCGGGGGATGAGAGCCAGGCGCGCGGAGGCGTCCTGCAGCGAGGGGGCGAGCGCCAGCGCCTCTTCCTCCGTCAGCGCCGCGGTGGGAAGGTCGCGCGCGGTGTGGTTGCGCAGGTAGTTGTTGGCCTCCACGCCCACGATCTCGCCGCTCTCCAGCGACACCTGCACCTTGATCAGGTCCGGATAGAGCCGGACGCCGTCCTGCACCGGCACGAAGTTGAACGTCGCCAGGCCGAAGTTCACCTGGTAGTAGGCCGGCTCCGTCTCGCCGTAGCCGCGCAGGCGCAGGAACTCCATCGCCTTCCCGCGGCAGCTCTCCACGTCAAAGTTCGTCTCCCCGGGGGAAAACTCCGGCACCATCATCAGCACATGGCCGCCCGTGCGCGTCACCTGCAGGTGCAGGGCGCCGTCGTCGGCGGTGTCCACCAGGACGCCGTAGCAGGGGATCTCCCCCTCCACCCCCTGCTCGGCCTGGGCATCGCGCACGCGCGTCTCGCCCACATAGGCGCGGGCGATGCGTATGGCCTCTTCCTCGTCCACCGCCTTCTCCCCCAGGCCCTTGGGCGGCGTGCGCGCGGCCTGGGAGAAGGCGCCGTCATAGATCAGCGAGGGCACGGGCGTGGAGGGCTCGGCAAACTCGGCGTAAGGGTCCGGCGAGCCGTCCGGCGGCGGGGCGGCGCTCTCCAGCGCCGCGTCCGCCACGTCCTCGGCCCGCAGGCTCTGCACCGCGTAGTTCAGCTCCTTGCAGCGGGCAAGGAGCGAGGCGAGCTGCCCCTCTTCCTCCGCTGTGATCGCCTGCCCCTTGGCCACCTTCTGCGCCAGCGCGCCGGAGAACTCCGAGAGCCGGTTGACAAAGGCCAGGACCTCTTCCATGCTCTCGTGATCGGCGGGCAGCGCCGCCAGCTCCCGCCCCGCGCCGTCCGCCTGGCGGTAGACCTCGGAGAGCAGGATCACGTCCTGCCGCGCCCCGTCGGAGACCGCCAGCTTGCCAAGCTTGACCTCCAGGTCGTCCATCTCCCCCACCAGCTGGAAGAAGGAGCGCTCGTACATGGCCTGCAGCTGCAGGCGGTAGCGGCGATGGCGCACGTTTTCCGCCACGCCCCAGATCAGCGCCGCCGCCAGCACCGCGGCAAGCGCCGCGATGGCGATATTCTTCCCTCTCTTGCCCACGCTCTCCCTCCTTGCCGTCAAATGGCGAAATAGTGCTTGCCGATGACCGTCATCACCGTGCGCGAATAGATCCACGAGGACGTGGTCCGCGCCGGGTTGTAGTAGTAGATGCAGCCGCCGGTGGGGTCCCAGCCGTTCATGGCGTCCTGCGCCGCGCGCACGGCCTGCGCGTCCGGCTCCATGTTGATCTGGCCGTCGCTGACCACGTCAAAGGCGCCCGCCTGGTAGACCACGCCGGAGATGGTGTTGGGGAAGGAGGCGTGCTCCACGCGGTTGAGCACCACCGCCGCCACCGCCACCTGCCCAAGGTACGGCTCCCCGCGCGCCTCGGCGTAGACCAGGCGCGCAAGCAGATCCAGGTTCTTGCTGCGCCCGCTGCTCGCGGAGGCGCCGGCGCTGCCCGGCTGGATCCCCAGCGCCGCAAACGTCGCCTCCCCCACCACGCCGTCGGCGGCAAGGCCGTTCTTGCGCTGGAAGTGCGTCACCGCCTCATAGGTGTCCTGGCCGAATACTCCGTCCGCCGCGCCCTTTAAATAGCCCCACTTCTGCAGCTTCAGCTGCACCTGCCGCACCAGCTCGCCCCGGCTGCCCCAGTACAGGCTCGTCGCCGCCGCGGCCGGCAGCGCCGCCGTCAGCGTCAGCAGCAGCGCCAGCAGCAGCGCCGCCCGCCGTATGTTCCTCATACGCATCCGCAATCTCCTCTCCGATCCGCCGGATCCACTTGAGCAGGCTCGACTCGAAGCGGACCTCTCCCTCGTAGTCCTCGCCGGAAAAGCACAGCGGCGGGTACATCACGCACCACCAGTTGCGCCCGGCGCCGTCGCCCAGCACGATGCGCAGCGCCGGGTAGTCGCCCGCCGGCACCACCTGCGCGCCGTACGTCCTCTCCGGGAAGGCAAAGACGCCGAACTCCGCCCGCACCTCTCCCGCAAATCCCATTTCCCGCGCCGCGCTCTCGGCCGTCGCCTGCGCAAGCTCCAGATGCTCCCGCGCGATGCCGGCCGCCGCCGCGCCGCTTGGCGCATTTTGCAGAAGCGGCGTAAACGCCTCCAGTATCGCGTCGCGCACGTGCAGCTTGATCGCCTGCTGTTCCTCGCTGTCGTCGTGCGCCAGTATGTGGATGCGCACAAGTTCTCCCGTGCGCACGGCCGTCTGCAGGTCCGTCGGCTGCGCGCGCCCTGCGGCGTACAGCAGCGCGGCCAGCAGCGCCAG